>JAERIN010000059.1 GCA_016757515.1 Alphaproteobacteria bacterium | reverse complement strand
GCGCAGCGCCCCCGCTCGCCTCCGCCCCCGCAGCCGAGGCCAGCACAAAATGGGCGTCTAGGTCCCCTGCAACATCTCCAAAAGCGTCAGGCTTTTTATCTGCAATGGCGGCGAAGGTGTCTTCGGTTAAGAGCACCGTGGGCGTCCGGCCCTTTGCTGTCTCGCATGTTATTGCAACGCCCGAATTCCGTATATCGGCCGAGGCACCCGCCAGATGAGCCGCCACACTCCATGCAATCGGCAGGCTGGGGGCCGTATGCGTGACGACCCCTCTATACGAATACTTCTCACCTTTTGCATTGGGCGCGCAGGTTATGCTGTCTTGGGGAGTCCAGTGGCCGCCCGTCTGCGCGTTGATATTGTCCCACGTCTGTGCGGGCGCTGCCTCCTCCGCCACCTCCGCCGGGTCGTCGTCCAGCCCCGCGCCGATGGAGTCCATGTCTTTCACAGCCTCTAAAATATCACTCTTTCTAGGCAAGTTTGCTTTTATAATTTCATATTCTCTTCGTGTCCTATCTAATAAATCCCAAAGAACAGGCTGATATTCTCTTAATTTTTGATCAAATTCTGTTTCTGTAAGGTCTACTCTATCAAGCTCTCCTCTTATAAAATATCCATATTCTGTATATTTAAATGTGCCTGTATCACCTTCTGCATAAAACTCATCTTTCATTGCCAGCACATCTTGTAAGAAGTTCGTGCCCCTCTCTACGTCTAAAATGTGCGCTGCGTTTCTGAATTTTTGCTCTGATATTAAAAGACTATCTTCATCACCAGAACCTGAACCCATAATTATACGTATTGCTGGTATATAATGAGTATCTATATACTCATTCAGAAATTGTGCTGCCTGTCTTAGTGTTATCGGTTCTGATTCTGCCATGCTCGCGCCCTCCGTTGTGCCACAGAAAACAGAAAGTTTATTAATATTAAGGCTGTCCTCGTCCGTAATCGCACTTCTGCAGTCTACTTTAATCCATATTACCACACGAATCTTAACCCCCCCTTAACAGGCCTCAGGCCAGAAGGTCCTCCAGGGCGGCGGCGAGGGCGGGGGCGAGGGCGTCGGCGTCTTTTATGGTGACGGCGCGGGGGTAGTGGCGGCCCACGTCGTGGCCTATCCCTATGGCGGCCAGCTGGACCGCCCCTCGCCGCCCTATGGCGTCCACGACGGCGTGCAGGTCTGCCTCTAGGTATCCAGCGCCGTTGGCCGCCATGGTGGCGTCGTCCACGGGGGCCCCGTCCGAGACCACGACCAGGACGCGCCGCCCCTCTGGCCGGGCCAGGAGGCGGGCGTGCGCCCAGGCCAGGGCCTCGCCATCTATGTTTTCCTTCAAGAGCCCCTCCTTCAGCATCAGGGCCAGGCCCGCGCGTGCGCGCCGCCAGGGGGTGGGCGCGGCCTTATAGACAATGTGCAGCACCTCGTTCAGCCGCCCCGGTGCGTCTGGGGACCCTTCGGTGAGCCAGTCTGCCCGGGCCCGCCCGCCCTTCCACGCGGCGGTGGTGAAGCCCAGAATCTCCACGGCCACCCCCGCCCGCTCCAGCGCGCGGGCCATGAGTTCTGCCGTGACGGCGGACAGGGCGATGGGCCGCCCGCGCATGGAGCCGGAGTTGTCCAAGAGCAGGGCCACCGCTGTGCCCCGGCCAGGCTCTGCGCGCTCTTGCCGGAAAACGCGGGGCGCGGACTCGGCGCGGGCGATGAGGCGGGCCAGGCGTCCGGCGTCCAGGTTGCCTGCCTCTTGGTCAAAGTCCCAGTGTGTGCATCGCCGCGCGGCCAGGAGGCGGGTGAGCTTTGCGGCCAGGCGGGCGATGGCTGCCCGGTGGGGGGCCACCGCTGCGTCCAGCTGCGCCCGAAGGGCCCCGAGTTCAGAGGCCCCGGCGAGGTCCCCCGGACGCACAACGCGGTCATAGGTGCGGGTGTAGACGCGGTAACCCGAGGCATGGAGTCCCGGGGGGGCCGCGCCGTGGGGGCCAGAGGCCGAACCTGCCGGGCGGGCCTTTGCATCCTGCCCGGTGCCGTGGCCCGTTGCGCCGTCCGGCCTGTCCACCGCGCCTTCGTCTTGCCCGTCCTCTGGCGCGGGGGCTGGCGCGGGGGCTTCGTCTATCCCCAGGGCCGCAAGCAGGTCCTTGCACGCGGCGGCGTACGCTTCCCGGGCCGCTGGGTCCACGCCCCCCAGGTGGCGGCGGGCGAGGGCGTACACCTCCCCCCGTCCCGGAAGGCCCGTAAGGGCGCAGAACGCCGCGTCGTGGAGGGTGTCCGCCCCCAGGTCCTCTGCGATGTTTGTCCGCGCGCCTGGGTAGAGTCCCGCGCCCAAGGCCTCGGCCCGCGCACGCTCTAGCGCCGCCATGGCGAGTGATAGCCCTTCCAGCACGCCGAACCGGGCCCGAAACGCCGCCGCGTCTCCCTCTGACCGGCTCTCCGCCGCCTCCACGTCCGCCCCACGGGCCAGCGCCCGCGCCGTAGCAGTAATTATCTGGCCTTTGTCCGGCCCCCTGTGATACATGGGGTGCAGCATGACAAAAGCTCTTTCACAGCGCCAGAGGAAGGTGGGGGAGACTTTGCGGCATATCCTTGCGGAGGTTCTCCTGCGTGGGGACTACCCTCCTGTGACAGTGACGCAGGTGGTGCCCAGCCCGGACTTGCGCCATGCGCGGGTGTATGTCTTTGCGCCGGGAGACATGGGCCAGGCCCTGGACGCTCTGGCTGCCGGCGCGCGCGCGCTCCAGGCCGCCATAAACCGGGGGGCGCGCTTGAAGTTCACCCCGCGCCTGACCTTTGTGGCGGACACCTCGTTTGGCGAGGCTGAGCGGATTGAGGCCATTCTGCGGGAGATTGGGGAGTAAGGCTTACCTTCCGGTGATGTCTGTGAGGGGCCCCTCGGGCCGTGCCCCCACGTGGGCGATAATGCGGGCCGCGGCGCGGCAGCCCAGGTGCCCGGCCCCCTCCAGGGGCTTGCGCCGCGCGAGGCCGAACAGAAAGCCTGCAGCAAACGCATCCCCGGCCCCCGTGGTGTCCAGAACCTCCACGCCCGGCACAGCGGGGACCTCCACCACGCGGCCCTCGTCCTTGACCAGGGCTCCTCGTTCGCTGCGCGTGACGGCTGCCGTGGGGCAGGCCAGGGCGTCCAGCGCCGCGCGGGCGTCTTTGGCCCCCGTCAGGGCCACAGCCTCCGCCTCGTTGGCCAGAACGATGTCCACGCTTCCCCCCTCTATCAGCCCGGTGAACGCCGCCCGGTGGCGCTCCACGCAAAACGGGTCACACAAAGAGAGCGCCACGCGCCGCCCGGCGTCCTTGGCTATCCGCGCGGCCTCCACCGCTGCTGCGCGTGGGCCGTCCATATCAAATAGGTATCCCTCTATGTAGGTGATCTCCGCTCGCTCGATCAGGTCCTGTGGGGCGTCTGCAGGGGTCAGGGCCTGCGCTGCGCCCAGGAAGGTGTTCATGGTCCGCTGCGCGTCCGGGGTGATGAGGATGAGGCTGCGCCCCGTGGCGGCCCCGTGCGTGAGGGGGGCGACATCAAAGGTCACGCCCAGGGCCCGCATATCGTGCGTGAACACCTGGCCCAGCTGGTCCGCTGCGATCTTGCCAACGAACGCGGCCCGCCCGCCTAGCGCGGCAAAGCCTGCGACCGTGTTCGCGACCGAGCCACCGGAGCTCTCAATCGCCGGGGGCAGAAGGTCATAGAGCGCCGTGGCGCGCGCCTCATCCACCAAGGCCATTGTGCCCTTCACCAGGCCCGCAGTCTGGGTCTGGTCTTCCATGAACTCATCTGTCACATGGGCCAGAACGTCCACAAGGGCGCTGCCCAGGCCCACAAGTTCCATATCCTCCATAGGGGCGGTCTCCTTTTCTTCGCTGTTGGGGGGCGCGTAAGGGGTGGTACACCAGGGCGCACCCGGTGTAAAGGACAAAGACATGGATGGTGCCAACGAACCTCTGGACGCTGTGGCGCGCGCTGCCCTGCGCCTGGCCGCGCGCTCCGGCTGGCCGGTGGCCATGCCCGCTCTGGCGGCGGAGGCCGGGCTGTCCATGGCGGACCTGCGGGCCGTCGCACCGGGGCGAGGCTGCATCGTGGCCGCTGTGGTGCGCTGTATAGACCGGGAGACTCTCGCACGCATTGGTCCGGCGGATGTGGCCCTCTCTTCTCGCGAGCGCCTGTTTGATGTGTTGATGCAGCGGTTTGAGGTCATGGAGGCCCACCGCCCTGGCCTTGCGGCCATTATGGATTCCCTCGCGCGGGACCCGGTGGCTGCGGCGGCTATTGCGCCCGCCGTGAAGCGCTCCATCGCCTGGATGCTCCACGCTGCCGCCATAGACGTCAGAGGCACCAGCCTGCGCGGTGTCCTCACCCGTGCGGGCGTGCTTGCCGTTTACACAAAGGCTCTTTGGGCTTGGCGTACGGACACAGGTCCGGACCTGCCCCGCACCATGGCCACCCTGGACGCCGCCCTGGCCCGCGCGGAGCGCGCGGCCTGCCTCGTGCGTTGGGGATAGAGTGAGCGGACTCGGTGGAATAGCCCGCTGCCTCAGGGGCGACGGGCATGCTGCAACGCAGCACAAAACACCCCCCAAAGACGGGCAAAATGGCGTATACTCAAGGTGTTGCGCGGGCCACGGCGCCCAAAAACCGCCACCGCTGCGCCACCGCCCAGCCACCGCCGCGCTGCCGCCTGGCCACCGCCCAGCCACCGCCCCGCTGCCACTGGGATACCGCCCAGCCACCATAATGCCACCGCGCCAGGGGCATATGGGGAGGAGAAAATCCGGTTTAGCCTTTAGAGGATGGCCTCCGCCTCGTCCGCGCCGGTGGTGAGCGTCACGGACCGGGCGGAGCGCAGGCCTGCCCAGCCGCTGCAGAAAACCACTGCAAACACCGCCTCAAGGGGGCCCGCGCATGGCGGGGGGGGCAAGCCCAATTCTGCCAGGTCCTGCGCGAATCGGCCCGCATCGGCGTAGGCCACACGGACGCGCTCTACGTCCACCACGGGGGAGGCAAAGCCCGCGCGGGGCAGGGCGGCGGCTATGTCCGCAGCCTCGGGCAGGCCAGGCACGGCGGGCCGCGTGTCTGCGCCCAGGAGGGCCGCGAGATAGAGTCCGCCAGGGGCCAGGGCCCGCCGGGCCTCGGTGAAACTGACGTTGAGGGTGAGGGGGCTGACGATAGCGCCCAGCCGGCGAAAGGGCAGGGCGGTTGCGCGGGCCGCGACCTCCCGCCCCAGGGTGAGGAGCCGGCCCACCTTTGGGCTTGCAAAGCCCGGCCCCGTTGCCAGGGCCAGGGGGAAGTCCCGCGTCACATCGTCCAGGCGCTCGGCCAGGCGCGCGGCAGCCCAGCGGGTGAGGAAGTCCGTGTCCATCTGCGCCCCTTGTACCACGCTCGGTGCCGGGGCAGGATGCCCCCATGCTGTGGGAGGAGGTTCTGCGCGCGGCGGGCGCTTTGGCCCTGGTTCTGGGCCTGATGGGCCTGGCCGCCCTGGCTGCGCGCCGGTGGGGCCTGGCGGGGCCGCAGACTCCCGCGGACGCGCGCCTGTCCATCACGGCGTCCCTGCCCCTGGACGCGCGCCGCCGGGCCGTCCTGCTCAAGCGCGATGGGGTTGAGCACCTGGTCATCCTCGGCCCCGGGGGGGAGACCATCGTAGAGATAGGGATACAGCCCCATGACCGCGCGTAGTCTTCTGGCCCTGATGGCTCTGGTAGCGCTGACTCTCCTCCTCCCCCACCCCGCGCTGGCGCAGGCGGTGACGGTGGACCTGGGCGAGGGCGGGGGGACCGTCACCGGCCGGGTGGTGCAGCTGGTCCTGGTCCTCACGGTTCTGTCCCTCGCGCCGTCCATCCTCATCATGATGACCTCTTTCACGCGTATCGTGGTCGTCCTCTCGTTCCTGCGCACCGCCATCGGCATCCAGCAGACCCCGCCGAACATGGTCCTCATCTCCCTGGCCCTGTTCCTGACCTTCTTCGTCATGGCCCCCGTCCTGACCGCGGCGTATGAAGAGGCCGTGGTGCCCCTTTTGGACGAGTCCATTGATGAGACCATGGCGCTGGAGCGGGGTGTCGAGCCGTTTAAGACGTTTATGCTGCGCGAGGTGCGGGAGGACGATCTGGCCCTTTTCCTGAACGCGGCGGAGGTGACCCCGGAAGAGCCCATGGCCACGCCGCTGCATGTCCTCATTCCTGCGTTTATGATCTCAGAGCTGCGGCGGGCGTTTGAGATTGGGTTTATGATCTTCTTGCCGTTCCTCATCATAGACCTCGTCACGGCGTCCATCCTCATGTCCATGGGGATGATGATGCTCCCGCCCGTCACCATCTCCCTTCCGTTCAAGATTTTGTTCTTTGTCCTGGTGGACGGGTGGCACCTTGTGGCCGACTCTCTGCTGAAGAGTTTTGCCTGACTATGCGCTTTGTGCATACGCCCTTGACCTGGGTGCCCTAGGGCGCGTAGAAGGGCCGCGTTTGCAGCAAAAGGAGGGACGCGCACGTGGCGACAAAACCCAAAAAGGCGGCGGCGAGCGGCCTGCCCGAGGGCGCGGACCCGAGGGGCCTGAAGCGCGTGTGCCCCGCGTGCGGAGTCAAGTTCTATGATCTCTGGCAGCGCCCCGCGATATGCCCTGCCTGCGGCACCCCCTTCTCGCCTCAAACCGGTGGCCGTCCGGCGCGCGGTGCCCCCCCTCGGCCTGCAGAGGCCCTGGATGGCAAGGCTGCGGCCGCTGGGGTCCTGGCCGCCGGCGCAGAGACCAGGGAGGAAGAGGAAGAGGAAGAGGTCCCCCCAGACGACGACGAGGCCCTGGGGAATGAGGACGACGAGGAGGACGGGGAGGACAGTATGGGCTTGGGCATCCGCATCACCGAAGGCGAGAAGGACGTCTAGCTCTGGACAGACCCCCCGCGCAGCCCTTACAGTGCCGCCTTCTTTCGAATGCCCCACCCGCCCGGGTAGCTCAGGGGTAGAGCAGGGGACTGAAAATCCCCGTGTCGGTGGTTCGATTCCGCCCCCGGGCACCACACCCCCCTTCGCCCTTGTCCGTCACTATTCTCTGACATCCGCAAAACCCTTGCTCCGCCTGGGTTTTTCCCTACGCCACCGCCCCGGGGGCGTTCACCATTTTTCGTTTACAGCCGCAAAAAAACGGGGTACGATAGTGGGGTAGGGCCGAATACCCCCAAAGGAGATACCCCACTCCGCCACGCGGAAAGCCCCTCACGGACGCGGCGGTGCGGGCGCTAAAGTCCCGGGCCAAGCCGTACAAGGTAAGCGACACCCACGGCCTCTTTGTCCTGGTGACCCCGGCGGAGGCCAAGCTGTG
>JAERIN010000058.1 GCA_016757515.1 Alphaproteobacteria bacterium | reverse complement strand
GTCTGGCCTTTGTGGGGTGGGAGGGCCTCATCATCGCCGCGTGGGCAGCGGCGATGATGAGGCCCTCCCACCCCACAAAGGCCAGACGCCGCAGGAACAGGTACTTCAGGAAAAAGGCCGGAGGGTCATACAGTAGGGCCAGAGGGCTGACCCTTTTGCCCTTCCGGGCCTTTTCCTCGGCCTGCGCGGCGGCATAGGCCCCGATCTTCTCCCACATATGCGCGTAGGAGCGCACGCAGCGGTGCGCCACCCGCCCGGGCAGGACAGGAGCCCTAGAGCCATCAAAAACAACGACTTTATCATGCACCACGCTGTCCGTGCGGAAGCCCGCCCGGCGGCGATCGTACAGACGCGGGGTGACGTTCACAGGGCCGAAGCGAGCGGGGGCCAGACCCCGCGCAAAGCGGCTCACATAGCATATGCGCAGGGCATAGGCCGCCGCGCGCGCCGTTTCTGGCGCCGCAAAGACCTGGCGTATGGAGGCCTTTATATCCTCCAGGGGCGTCTCGTCCGCGTCCAGGTTGAGGATCCAGTCGTGCGCGCATAGGCTCTGCCCATAGACCTTCTGCGGCCCGTACCCGGCCCAGTCCCGATGCACCACCTGCGCCCCGTAAGACCTGGCAATCTCCTGTGTGCCGTCCGTGGAACCCGAGTCCACCACGATGACCTCCGCCGCGAAGCCGCGCAGCGCCGCCAGCGTCGCGGGTAGGCGCTCCGCCTCGTCGCGGGTGATGATGAAAACGGACAGGGGCAAGGTCATCGCCGGGCCGCCTCCTCCACAATGCGGCCCAGGGCGGGCAAGACCTGGCGGGCGTCGTAACGCTGGGCGGCCGCACGCGCGGCGCGCACGACCCGGGGCCACAGAGCGGGCACAGCGGCCCGGATTTGTGCGGCCAGGTCCGCCGCGTCCCCAGGGCGGGCGAGCCACCCGCTCACACCGTGCTCTACCTGGCTCGCCGGGCCGGGGGTGTCCGTGGCCACCACGGGCCGCCCGTGCGCCATGGCCTCCAGGACCACGATCCCAAACGACTCGTACGTCGAGGGCACGACCAGGAGGTCCACCCCCGCGAGCCAGGCCCGAATGTCCGATATCCAGCCGTCGTAGCGCACGGTGGCAGAGTTCTGCCCCTGCCCCCCCGCAACGGCCAGGGTATAGCCCGGGCCCAGGGCGGCCATAGCCTCCAAGAGCACCGACAGGCCCTTCTCCGGCGCGTCGGCCCGGCCCAGGAAGCCCAGGCGCACCACCCCGTCCTGCGCGCGGGGCGGCAGGGGCGCGTCCGGAAAGTCCCAGAGCATGTTGGGCAGGATATGGAGCCTGGAAAAGCCCTGCGCCGCGAAGTGCGCGCGCATGTGCGCGCTCAAAACCACCACCGCATCCGCCCCGCGCATCCGTCCGGCCTTATAGGAATGCGCGAAGGCCAGGTGCCGCACGCCCAGGCCCACGCGCGCCAGGGCGAAGCAGCCCGTGGCCCGTGGCGCATGCGTGATGATAAGGTCCGGACGCTGGGCCACAAGCCGCCGCCGCGCCCGCCACGCGGTCCACAGGTCGTAATGCCCCCTGGGCGCGAAGTCCCACCGCGCCGCGCCGCCCGGCACATACCCCGCGCCCGGCGGAACCCAGCACTCCACCGCGTGCCCCAGGGCCGCGAGGGCCCGCGTCGCGTTCGCGAAGGCGTGCTCTAGCCCCCCCGCGCGGTCCGAGGCCAGGACGTGGGTGATATGCATGCTTAATACCCCTCCACGGGCCTTTGCCCGCGAGCACGGTATCCAAGCAGTCCCGCTAGCATTCCCGCAGCGTGACACACTCTGTTTGCTTTCCAGGCCGCAAATTGTCCGACTCTCTGGGGCCAAAAGGGGGCGATGGGTGCGGCCACAAGCGCCAAGAAGATCCCGTACACCGTTCTGAACAATAATTGCGGCCCCTTGCGCACCAATGTGTGAATCCGTTTTCCTTGATGTATTCTGAGAAGGGCTTTACCCAGTCCCGTTTCATACGCATTGCGCAGCACAAAGGCCAGGGTCGTGCGCTCCGGCACAACAGGCTCATGCACCACAGCATCCGGAACCCACACAACCCGCGCGCCCAGGTCTTGCGCGCGGCAGAAAAAGTCTAGATCCTCCCCACCCGTGCGATTAAAAGCAGGGTCAAAGGTAAGGTTCTCCACAATACCACGAGAAAAAAGAACGTTGCCAGTGGCGATACTGCCTGCGTTGTATCGAAGCTCCCTGTCGTGCGGAGGGCGGATCCTGAACCAGGCGGGCAGATCCGGGGGATAGATGGGCACAGCCGGCCCATGATAGATCTCTGCTGGATGCGTGGCCATAGCCGCCATATAGGACGCTATCCAGTCCGGCCGCGCGATTTCATCATCGTCAATGAACGCCAGCCAGTCCGCGCCGAGGCGCAGGGCCTCATCAACGGCCTTGTTGCGCGCGTGGGACAGGCCTCGGCGCGGCTCGCTCGCGTAGACGGCCTGCGGGTAGTGCTCGGCCACCATGTCCCGGCACTCCGCATCCGGGCTGTTGTCCACGACAAGGATGCGCAGCGGCGGTGCGCCCTCCTGCGCGCACAGGGAATCCAGGCAGCGCCGGAGCATCTGCGGGCGGTGGAGCGTGCACACCGCGACAAGAACCGAAAGGGGAGACTCGGGCATGATCACGCAAAAGGAAATACAGAAACTAAGTCGTCCTGCAGGCTTGCTAGCACGCGGGGGGGGATGATGGAAGAGGCTGCCATGTCCTCTATCCTGGATCTCCAGGAGGGTGCATCGCTTGCCTGAGTCAGGTCCTGGGCAAGAACGGGGCTGCTATCCATGCCCGTTGCGGAGTAGAAATCTTGAAACTTATAGTGCCCGCCAATGTGGGTCACAGTGTTTTGCGGGTCCACCCATAGGCATGGCGTGCCGTAGCTGTGCGCGACAATGAGGGGGTGCAGGGCGCTGGCCACCACAAGGCGCGCCCGCGCTATTGCGCGCAGGACATCATCAACGTTTTCTCCCAGGTGCACCACGCGGATCGGGCGGTCGGGAAAAAGAGCCCGTATGCCCTCTATCCACATTTGGGCCCGTGTATCCTGGAGGTGCGGGGCGAGCACGACCTCCTCTGTACGCGGGCCGGCGGCCTGAGGCAACAAGCGCGCGGCCAAGAGCGCAGGGTCACCAAGGGGGACGTCTGCCACCCCCAGGCGGAGAGCCGACAGCTTGCCGCGCAGCGCGTGCACACGCACAAAACTCGTGCCCTGGCGCGGGCCAGGGGCCAAAAAGCCAGAACCCCAGACGCGCAAGGGTCTGCCCAGGCGCAAAACGGCCCGCCGCGCGCGCTTGCGCAGCCTATCCACAGCCGACAAAATGCTGCCCACGGCCATCAGGTCGCAGCGCTTGGCCTCTGCCCACACCACGCGCCGCGCGGGGCACAGGGCCTCCACAAGCAGCGGTGAGAGCATATCCCCGAAATTTTGCTCATTGTTGTAATAGTACAGGCGCAGCGGGGCGGGGCGTGCCTCACTCATAGCATTCCGCCCAGGTCTTGGCGTTGCCATCGGCGTCTCTCTCTCCCTTTATCACAATAGGCCCGGCGTCCACGCGAGTCCGGCACGAGAACAGGGGGACAAGGGTCCGCAAGGTCAGGTGCAGCTTTCGCCCCGGCAGGAAGGGGCCATAAGAGCAGAACTCCGCCCGGTCCGCGCCGCCCTGCGCACCTGGGGCCTTCAGACGGAAGTTGGACCGGTGGCGCGCGCGGATGCCGTCCGGCGTGGTGTAATAGTCCGTGGAAAAGTCCCCATAGACATTCCACGGGGCCGTGTTCACCACCACAAAGCACAGGGGCTCGGCCACGATGTCTGGCTCTTGCGCCCAGGCCGTGGGCGCGCATACGAGGACGAGGAGCATAAGGAGCGCACGCATGCCGGTAGCGTAACACCAGCGCGCGCGCCTGTCACCCGGGGGCACTTCTGCCTGCCCCTTGCACCATCCTTGCGCCCGGGCGCGCTGGGCGCTACAACCGGGCCCATGGGACTGATAGTCGTGAAGTTTGGTGGGACGTCCATGGCGGACCCTGGCAAGATTGAAGCCGCAGCAGGCAAGGTCGCGGCGGAAGCCGCGCGCGGGCACCGCGTGGCGGTGACGGTCTCCGCCATGGCGGGCGTGACCAACCGCCTGGTGGGGTACTGTGAGGCCATCGCCCCGGTGCACGACAGTCGGGAGTATGACGTCGTCGTGGCGTCGGGTGAGCAGATCACCGCAGGCCTGATGGCCATGGCGCTGCAAAAGCAGGGCCTTTCGGCGCGGTCCTGGCTTGGCTGGCAGGTGCCCATAACCTGTGAGGGCGTGCACGCCAAAGCCCGCGTGCGCGACATCGCCACGGACAACCTCCATGCGGCCCTGGACAAGGGCGAGGTTGCGGTTGTGCCCGGCTTTCAGGGCATCACGCGCGACGGGCGCGTGGCCACTTTGGGGCGCGGGGGCTCGGACACCTCCGCCGTGGCCCTGGCCGCCGCCCTGGGGGCCGAGCGCTGCGATATCTACACAGACGTGGACGGAGTCTACACCGCCGACCCGCGCATCGTGCCCGGTGCGCGGAAGATCTCCCACATCGCGTATGAGCCCATGCTGGAGCTCGCCTCCCTGGGGTCAAAGGTCTTGCAGACACGTAGCGTGGAAATCGCCATGAAGCACGGCGTGGCGCTGCAGGTCCTCTCGTCCTTTGGGGGCGCTGTGGGGTCTGACATGCCCGGAACACTTGTGACAAAGGAGACACCAAACATGGAACAGGAAGTTGTGAGCGGCGTGGCGCACAGCCAGGACGAAGCCAAAATCACCCTGCTGTCCCTGCCCGACACGCCTGGGGTCGCCGCAGGCCTGTTCGGCCCCCTGGCCGCCGCAGGGGTGAACGTGGACATGATCGTGCAGAACGTGGCTGCCGACGGCAAGCGCACGGACATGACCTTCACCGTGGCGCGGGCGGACCTGCCCCGCGCCCTTCAGGTCGTGAGCGAGACGCCCGCGCTCTCCGGCGTGGAGGTCCGCACCGCGGATAACGTGGCAAAGGTGTCTATCGTGGGTGTGGGCATGCGCTCCCACGCCGGGGTCGCGTCCAAAATGTTCGCGGTCTTGGCCGAGAAGGGCGTGAACATCCAGGTCATCTCCACATCCGAGATAAAGATCAGCGTTCTGATAGACGAGGCCTATATGGAGCTCACCATCCGCGCCCTCCACACCGCGTTTGGGTTGGGGGGGTAAGGTCCTTACAGGCCTTAGGCCGCGCCGTGCGCTGGAGCGGGACCCCCGGTCGTCCAACAGTCCCACCCTGGCACATCGCAGGGAGGCTTTGGAGGTTCTTGGTCAGGCATTGGAAAGGGCAGAGCCCTGGGGGGAACCTCTCCCTCCGGCCCGTTCCCATCAAAGCCTAATCTTCTTATGAGATCCTTTAAGAATGCAGCCGTGACCTCTGCATCACTCCTTTCGCCTCTCTCGATAAGCGCATCTAAATCGGCAATAGCTTGACGCAACGTGTTCTCGGCAAGCGGCCCAGCCAACAAAGCACCTTCAAACGCCGCGATAGAGCTCTTGGACAACAGACCTGCCTCTGTCAGGGCGCGCTTACGTTCTTCTATCCTGGCAAGCGCCGCGGCGCAGGTAGCAACATCCCCCGCCGTTTGCATCGCCGGGGGGCAAGCTCTCGGCAGGGCACCGACAAGCCGCCGCAAAACCTCTTCTGGTGTGGGTCTTAGCGGTTCAGTAGCAACATCCTCCGCCGTTTGCATCGCCGGGGGGCGAGCTCCCGGCAGGGCATCGACAGGCCACCGCAAAACCTTTTCTGGCGTGGGTTCTGGCGGTTCAGGCGCGCTTCCCGCGTACCCCCCCCCCATACTTCCGCAGGCCGCCACCAAGACCGAAGACAGGACCACCGCACCAAACGCCTTCACAGCTTGACTCATGGAGATCATATCCTTTCCTGTATCTATGAGTGCTTCTCATGCCCCTTTGGCGGAGGAGTGTCAAGTTTTTTTGCTGAATGTTTTTGTATATGGGCATAGTCCGCACTTTGCCGCGTTTGGGCTAGGCGGCCACCTGGATTGCCCCCAGGCCGCGCGTGCCGTATAGGCGTACCCATGATGGAAAGCGAGTGGGAGGGGGCCGCAGGGCCGGAGGGCGCGCGGCGCATAGTCAGCGTGGAACTGCCCGGCGACCGGGGCTATGACATTTTCATCGGCCCGGGCCTGCTCTATCGCGTGGGGGAGCTGATGCCCCTGCCCGTGGAGGGGCGGGCGGCGTTTGTCATTACGGACGCAAACGCCCATCCCTACGCCCGGACGGTGTCTGGGGCCCTGTCCGCCGCCGGGGCCGGGCCGGTCCACACCCTCACCCTCCCGCCGGGGGAAGGGTCCAAGTCCTTCACACACCTGCAAAAAATCGTGGATTGGCTTCTGGAACGGCGGGTGCGGCGGACCACGCCCGTGGTGGCCGTGGGCGGCGGGGTCGTGGGGGATGTGGCGGGCTTCGCCGCCGCCGTGACGCTGCGCGGCCTGCCCCTCATCCAGGTGCCCACAACCCTGCTCGCGCAGGTGGACAGCGCCGTGGGCGGCAAGACCGGCATCAACATCCCCGCCGGCAAAAACCTTGTGGGCGCGTTCCATCAGCCCTCTGCGGTCATGGCAGATACGGCGGCTCTGGCCTCCCTCCCCCCCCGGCAGATGCGGGCCGGGTACGCGGAGGTCTTAAAGTACGCTCTTATAGAAGACGTGGAACTCTTTGAGTGGCTTGAGGAAAATGGCCATGCCGTCCTGAGGCAAGATCCGGGGGCCCTCTCCCACGCGGTGGCGGCGTCTTGCGCCGCGAAGGCCGCCATCGTGGGCCAGGATGAGCGCGAGACCGAGGGCGGGCAGCGCGCCCTGTTGAACTTTGGGCACACATTTGGGCACGCGCTGGAGGCCGCATGCGGCTATGACGAGCGGATTTTGCACGGGGAGGCCGTGGCCGTGGGGATGGCCATCGCCATGGACGTCTCCGCCCGCCTGGGCCTTTTGGCCGCAGCGGAGCGGGAGCGGGCGCTCGCCCACATGTCCGCCCTGGGCTTGCCGACCTTATGCAGCGAGATCAGTGACCTGGATGCGGATGTTGAGACCCTGCTGCGCCTCATGCAGGCCGACAAAAAGGCCTCCGGCACGGGGGCGCTGCGCTTTGTGCTGCTCCAGGGCATCGGGCAGGCCTTTGTGCAAGAGGGCGTGGACGAGGCCGTCCTCCGCGCCGCGCTGGGGGCCTCTTTGGGTGGCGCGGCGTAGCGCGCTCTCCTGCGACCGGCCCGCACGGGGCGATAGGGCGCGATTAGCGCCCGCCCCGTGGGGGGGCGGGCCGGGCGCTGGGCCGCT
>JAERIN010000057.1 GCA_016757515.1 Alphaproteobacteria bacterium | reverse complement strand
GGTGTGGTGGAGCAGGCGGGGGGAGGGGGCACAACACCGCCGGAACCACAAATTTAGGTTGTGGATAGATCTGTGGACAACCAGAATGCAATAAGGAAACAATTTTGTGCTTGAAAATCCAGGAAATGCGGTGTATGTTAGTTCTCTAACATGGGCAAGCAAAAAGCGCGTTTCCTGGCACCGGGGTCTCCCCCGGCATGGTTCTTGTGTGCCTTGCGGGTCCAGCCAACCTCTAACGCGAAAGGGCGCAACAGACCATGAGCACAGTGAGCACAAAAAACGCCGCCAAGAACGACAACGCCGGAACGGACGCCCTTGCGGCCCTGAAGCGGGGGGACAAGGTTGTGTACGCCGTCCACGGCGTGGGGGAGTTTGAGGGGATTGAGACCGCCACCATAGGGGGCGAGGTCGTACACCTGTACGTCGTGTTCTTCCCCGGCGAGCGCATGCGTCTGAAAATTCCAGTGTTTAAGGCCCGCGCGGGCGGTCTGCGCCGCCTGGCCACGGGGGAGCGGCTGGAGGCCGCGCTGACCACCATAAAGGGCCGCGCGCGCATCCGCCGGACCATGTGGTCCCGCAGAGCGGCGGAGTACGAGGCCAAGATCAACTCCGGCGACCCCGTGTTGGTAGCCGAGGTCCTGCGGGACCTAAAACGCGTGCGGGAGGACGCGGAGCAGTCTTACAGTGAGCGGCAGATCTACCAGCATGCGCTTTCCCGCCTCGCGCGGGAGGTCGCTGCGGTGGACGGTGTGAGCGAGGAAGCCGCGGCGGCCCGCCTGGAGTCCATCATGGGCGTGGCCAAACCCAAAGAGGCCCCAGAGGCCGACCCGGCGGACGCCGCCCGCACCACCGCTATCATGATAGCCCGCGCCCGAAAGGCGGCGTAAAGTTACCCTCTTAGGGTAGGAGGCTTGGCTGGGTTGCGTTTTTCCGCCTGCGGTCTATCGTGACCGCCATGCCTTCGCGCCCCCAGACGCTCGCGGCCCTGCGCGACGCCCTGCGCGCATCTGGGGCAGACGCCCTGATCGTCCCTCACGCAGATGCGTACCAGGGGACGTTCTTGCCCGCCAGCGAGGAGCGCCTGGCTTGGCTCACCGGCTTTACGGGTTCAGCGGGCTGCGCCGTCATCACTGCGGATGCCGCAGCGGTGTTCAGCGACGGACGTTATGCCCTGCAACTCAAGCGGGAGATGGACTCGGCCCTGTTCGCGGCTTTGGACATCACGAAAGTCAGGCCCGCCGCATGGGTGGCCGAGCAGGCGGGGCATGGTGCCCGGCTGGCCTATGCTCCCTGGCTGCACACTCTCAAGGATGTCCGGGCCTGGGAGGCGGGGGGCCTTACGCCTGTTCCCCTTGGGGATAACCCTGTGGACATGCTGTGGACAGATCGCCCGTCGCCGCACGCCGCGCCTATATACGCCTTTCCTGTTGCCATAGCGGGGCGCAGCGCGGCGGACAAAATCGCGGGCATTGTGGAGGAAATACGGCAGAAGGGCCCTGTTGCGGCCCTCATCGCCGCGCCCGAATCGGTTTGCTGGCTCCTGAACATACGGGGTGGGGATATGCCCTATCTCCCCGTCCCCCGCGCGCGGGCTCTGGTCCATGCGGATGGCTCTGTGGATATGTTTGTGGAAGACCGCGCTGCGCGGGGGCCTCTGCCCGCAATCCCGGCCCGGGTGCATGACGCGCAGGGCCTGTCCGCCGCCATACGGTCCTTGCAAGGCCCCCTGATGGTGGACCCGGACAGAGCTCCGGTGGCCATCGTACCCTTGGCAAAAGAGGTCAGGGAGTCTCCGGATCCCTGCGCCTTGCCGCGCGCGTGCAAGACACCGGAAGAGCTGGCCGCCATCCGCGATGCGCACCGGCGCGACGGCCTGGCCCTTGTCCGCTTTGGGGCATGGCTCGCAAGAGAGGGGGCTGGTATCATCTCTTCGGAGGTTGCCCTAGCACACGCGCTGGAGAGGTTTCGCGCCGCTGATCCACGCTACACAGGCCCCAGCTTTCCCACCATCTGTGGTTTCAACGCCAACGGGGCCGTGGTGCACTACCGCGCGCGGGAAGCTGCGGATGCGGTGGTGCGCGCGCCGGGCCTTCTCCTATTGGACAGCGGGGGGCAGTACCCAGGGGGCACGACGGACGTCACCCGGACCATCGCCATAGGGCCCCCAACGGCAGAGCAGCGGGAGCGCTACACCCTTGTCCTAAAGGCGCACATCTCCCTTGCCGCACAGCGCTTCCCCGTTGGCACGTGCGGGGTGCAGCTGGACGCTATCACCCGCGCACCCCTGTGGGCCGCCGGCCTGGACTATGCCCACGGAACGGGGCACGGGGTGGGCTGCGCCCTGTGTGTGCACGAGGGGCCCGTGAGCCTGTCCACGCGGGATGCAGGCTGGCCACTCCAGCCTGGCATGGTTTTGTCTAACGAGCCGGGGGTCTATGAGGCCGGGGCCTATGGCATACGTATAGAAAACCTAATGGCCGTGGTGGAGCGTGCGCCAGGTTGGCTGGGCTTTGAGGTCCTTACCCTCGCGCCCATGGACCGGGCCCTTGTCGTTCCGGAAATGCTGGAGGCACGGGAGCTGACCTGGCTGAATGGCTACCATAAAACTGTTTTTTCTCTTCTAAATAAGGGGCTTGAAATAGAAGATTCATCTTGGCTCTCAGAAGTGACCGCTCCACTTTAGGGTCAAAACGGGTCAGCGAAGTGTCATGCCGTTCAACAGGGCTGTGGTTAGGTCCGTGCGCACCAGAACCTCTGGCCCCTTGGCGATCTGGAGCACAACAACTGTCCCTGCGATGGTCATGCGCAGGCGTAAAAGGTGTTGCCGGCCCGGCAAGATCAAGAGGCCCTCAAAGGCGCGCGCGCCAGGAGGAGGGGGAATTGCAACCAACCTCTTGGGTATGGACGTAAACCCTAGGGGGAGCAGGACCTCTTTGTGCAGAAGCTCCAGAGCATTCGCGTCCGTGAGTGGGCGGGGGAATCGGTAGCCCAGAGCAATATAGTCCAGGTCGGCTCCACGCACGGGGTCCCGCACCGTCAGGGCCAGAATCTCGCGCTTTTCATCTTGCCGCTCCACCTGCGGAGCCGATGGAACAAAGGGTGTGCCCGGCGGGGGCGCGGCCTGAGCAAACAGGTCCGCCTGGGTCACGGTCCAGGGCTCTGGCAGCGCGGAGTCTTGTGTTTTGGGCAGAATACGTCCTGAATCCAGGAATTGTCGCGCCTGAACGTCCTGCGTCGGACCGGGCGGGGACAGGAGGGCTGTAAGGCGTAGGGCAACCGCGCCTGCGTAGAGCGTTTTGCTGCGGCGTATGCCTTGCTGGGTTCTGTGCTCCCAGGTGTGGGTCCAGGTGCCGTCGTCAGAGCGCATAACCTGGTCCCGCGAGAGATGACCGCCCAGCGCATCCTTCTCCCGGTCTATGGCGGCCTGTATGTCCGCCCGCGTCAAAGGCCCCGCCCAGCTCTCTGTCACCTCCATGCGAAAAACAAGGTCTTTGTATGCTGCCTCTGATCTTATAGCAAAAAAATTGACTCCCTCGGGCAGAGCAAGGGTCCGCATGTCTTGCGTCAGCTCTCTGGGCAGGCGGACTTCGGCCAGCCCCATGCTGGGGCGGTAGAGTACCCAGGGAGACGCAACGTCCGCAGACTGCGCGAGGGCAGCAGGCGAAAAAAGCAGCAAAAACAGCAGAATAAGGCTAACGCCCGCGAGAGGATTTTTTGGCCCGACGGAGGGATTCTGCGGCCTGGCGCACGCGCTTTTCAGAGGGCTTTTCATAGTGGCGGCGGTTTTTCATCTCCCGAAAAATGCCCTCTCGCTGCATCTTCTTCTTGAGGACGCGCAGCGCCTGCTCCACATTGTTGTTTCTAACACTAACGCACACCACGGCACTCAGGCTCCTTTTCACAGCGAATGGGGGGTCTTTGTACCACGCCAAGAGGAGAACGCAAGGCCAAATATGCACACGCACATCTCGGTCCGCGGCGCGCGGGCGCACAACCTTCAGAATGTGGACCTGGACATCCCGCGCGGGACGCTGGCCGTCATCACGGGCGTGAGCGGCTCGGGGAAGTCCTCCCTCGCATTTGATACAATATATGCGGAGGGTCAGCGGCGCTACGTGGAGAGTTTATCGGCCTATGCGCGGCAATTCTTAGAGTTAATGGCAAAACCAGATGTGGATTCTATAGAAGGACTGTCTCCCGCGATTGCCATTGAGCAAAAAACAACCTCGCGCAACCCACGCTCCACTGTGGCCACCGTGACGGAAATTTATGATTACATGCGCCTTTTGTGGGCCCGGGTGGGGGTGCCGCATTCGCCCGTCACGGGAGACCCCATTGCGACACAAACTGTGACACAAATGGTGGACCGCGTGATGGCCATGGAGGCAGGCAAACGCTTGTATGTCCTTGCGCCCGTGGCCCGAGGGCGCAAGGGGGAGTATCGGCGGCAGCTTGCGGAGTTCCAAGCGCAGGGGTATTCGCGCGTCAAAATTAATGGGAATGTTTATGAACTGCCTGCAACTCCTTATTTAGATAGAAGAAAAGCCCATGATATAGCGGTCGTTGTGGACCGCCTGGTGGTCAAAGATGGCATGGCGCAGCGGGTAGCGGAGTCTCTGGAGGCCGCGTTGCGCTTGGCAGACGGACTGGCTGTTGTGGAGGACGCTGATACAGGCGAAGAAACCCTTTTTAGTGAAAGATTTGCATGCCCTATTTCAGGTTTTACAATAGCAGAAATCTCTCCACGCCTGTTCTCGTTTAACTCTCCGCATGGGGCGTGCCCGAAATGCGCGGGCCTGGGCGTAGTGATGGCCTTTGACCGTGATCTGGTCGTGTCGGATCGGTCTCTGACGTTGGCGCAAGGGGCGGTCAAGCCCTGGGCGGGCCCGTGGGCGCGATATTACAGGCAGGCGCTGGAGGCTGTGGTCCGAGCCTATGGCGGGGATATGGACACGCCGTGGCACCAGTTGCCCGCACCTGCGCAGGAGGCGATTTTGCATGGCTCGGGCGATCGGGTAATCCCCATTGTATACGAAGACAGCGCGAATACGTACAGAACGCGCAAGCCTTTTGAGGGGGTGATACCCTCTCTTGCGCGCCGGATATTGGAAACGGAAAGCGAAGCTGCTAGAGAAAAAATATCTTTATATCAAGTGGAAAAACTGTGTACTTCATGCAAAGGTCGAAGGCTGCGCCCTGAGGCCCTGGCTATTAAGGTATCCGGGCGAGATATTTCGTCGGTATGCGACATGAGCATCACAGAGGCGCAAGCGTGGTTTGCGGGCTTGGCGCTCCAAGGGCAGCAGGCCGCCATAGCCGCAAGACTTCTGAAAGAGATCACGGAGCGCCTGACATTTTTGGCCAATGTGGGCCTGGATTACCTGACCTTGAGCCGCACGGCGGGGACCCTGTCCGGCGGGGAGGCGCAGCGCATCCGCCTGGCCAGCCAGATCGGCTCGGGCCTGACGGGCGTGCTCTATGTTCTGGATGAGCCATCCATCGGCCTACACCAAAGGGACAACGCCAGGCTATTGAAAACACTGAAGAAGCTGCGAGACTTGGGCAATACGGTTCTTGTTGTGGAGCACGACGAGGACGCCATTCGCGCTGCGGATTTTTTGGTGGATATGGGCCCTGGCGCAGGCACACACGGCGGATATGTCGTGGCCGCAGGACCACCAAAAACCGTGTTTTGCTGCAAAAAAAGCCTTACAGCGCGTTATATAACAGGTAAATGTTCAATCCCTATGGCAAAAAGACGCCGCAAATCGCTAAAAAATATGGAGATTGTCTTGGAAGGCGCGACTGGACACAATCTAAAAAATGACACCTTGTGCGTGCCTCTTGGTATATTCACCTGTGTCACAGGTGTGTCAGGAAGCGGAAAGTCCTCTTTAATTTTAGAGACTTTGTATCCTTCCCTTATAAGCAACGTGAATAAAGTACGCTATAGCGGTCTTCCATATTCAAAAATCACCGGGGCGCACCTCATTGACAAGGTTATTGACATTGACCAAAGCCCTATCGGACGTACCCCGCGCTCCAACCCCGCGACCTATACCGGGGCCTTCGCGCCTATCCGAGACTGGTTTGCGGGCTTGCCAGAGGCCAAGGCGCGTGGCTATGGCCCCGGTCGATTCTCGTTCAATGTGAAGGGTGGACGCTGTGAGGCGTGCAAAGGCGACGGTGTTCTCAAAATAGAGATGCACTTTCTGTCCGATATATATGTGGAATGTGAAGAATGTCGTGGAAAACGTTATAACCGTGAGACTTTAGCCGTTCAGTGGCGCGGGAAATCCATCGCGGATGTATTGGGGATGACCATAGATGATGCCGCAGACCTGTTCGCTGCCGTGCCGACAATACGGGATAAACTAAAAACTTTACAAAGGGTTGGCCTTGGATACATGCACCTAGGTCAGCAGGCCACGACCTTGTCCGGCGGGGAGGCGCAGCGGGTCAAGCTCTCCCGCGAGCTTGCCAAGCGGGCCACGGGCCGCACGCTCTACATTTTGGACGAACCCACGACGGGCCTGCACTTTTCGGATGTGCGCAAACTCTTGGAGGTTCTCCACGCCTTGGTGGATGCTGGCAACACCGTCATCGTCATAGAGCACAATCTGGATGTCATAAAAACAGCAGATCATATTATAGATATAGGCCCAGAAGGGGGTGCGGGCGGAGGCCGCATTATCGCAACCGGCACGCCGGAGGAGGTGGCCAAGGCCAAAAAAAGCCACACGGGCCGCTTCCTTGCGTCCGTGCTTTAGGCATCCGTTGCGTTGAGGCGGGAGAGAAGCGCCTTCCCGGCGCGGAAGAAGGGCACGCACTTGGCCGGGACATAGACTTTCGCCCCCGTCCTGGGGTTGCGACCCATGCGTTCGGCCCTTTCCCGGATAGAAAAGGCCCCAAAACCGCGCAACTCAACCCGTCCCCCGGCGGCCAGGGCCTGGGTCAGGGCCTCAAAGATCGTGTCCACCGCGCACTCTATGTCTGCGCGGGTCAGACCGCGAAAGCGGGCAGAAAGGGTGCGAACAAGGTCAGATTTGGTCATGGCGTGGCCTCCTTAAGCGCTGGCTTTAAGACGCAAGTAAAGCACTCGCGTCAGCGCATGCCAAGGGTCATTTTGACACGTCAGGCTCGTTCATGGTACGTCGCCCCAAAGGCTGGTCATTTTTTCCTTGACATCCTTTCCTATTTCAACTATAGGTTGCATTTGCGGCCCGCCGGGTCGCCGGGCGCAGAGCGAGCACAAACCACCACCGCTGCCCGCAAACCAGGGGCGCGCCGGTGCCCATCAGGTCGGCCTCCCCCCGCTAACCCCAGCCCAGGAGAGACATCGTTCCCATGCCCTACATTCACATAACCTCCCACGAAACCGGGTCTACTCTGTTCGGGGGCGAGTTTCCCTCCCTGCGCGCGTGCCTAGAGGCCGCCGTGGCCGAGGGGCTGCCTCTCATCGGTGCGGACCTGGCCCACGCAGGCCTTCAGAACGCAAACTTGGACGGAGCCCATCTCGCCCGTGCGCGCCTGGACGGGGCGAACCTGACGGGCGCCAACCTCTCAGAGGCCCGACTCGACGGCACCTCTTTTCGCGGGGCAGAGCTGTACAACACCTGCCTAGCCGAGAGTCTTTTGCGCGAAGCGGCCTTTGAAGGAGCGGCCTTCGGCGCAACGGACATCGCCGGAGCGGATATCGCGGGGGCCATGTTCTCCACCGCGTCGTGCTTCACCCTGGACTTTGCTCTCGCGCGGAGCATGGAAGGGGTCACCTTCGCCACGGCGGACGGCCTCTTGTGCCAGATGTCCCGCCCGCCTACCGTCATCCGGGGGCAGTGGGGGCACGTCATCGCCGTCATGGACCACCACGTAAAGGTCGGCCCCCACGTCCGGCCCCTGCCGTGGCGCTCCGTGGGCGGTCGCCGCGCCCTGGTGAACAGGGCAGTTGCCAACGCCTCTTGAGCCGAGGAGCCGCCCGGCGCACACTGCCCCGGCGCGGGCGTGGCGGAACGGTAGACGCTGCGGACTTAAAATCCGCTGGCCGCAAGGCCGTGGGGGTTCGAGTCCCCCCGCCCGCACCACTTATAAATCAAATACTTAAGCACCATACACCGCCACCACACAGGCCCCGATATAGGCTCCATGGGGCACTTTTGGGGCACTCACAGGAAAAAAAGGGCAAGTGTCATGACTAGATGAGGGGCGATCAGGCCCCTATAAGCTAGGAATGACATGAAGAATCGCTACTGCAAAAGTTCCAAACTTTCTGAGCGCCAGTTTCGGGCTCTGGTGAAGTGCTTTTCGGTGGACCTCACGGCCACGCAGGCGGCCCGGATGACGGGCCTGAATAGGAACACAGTCAACCGCTATCTGCGGCTGATCCGGGGGCGGATTGCCGCCCGGTGCGAGCGCGAATCCCCCTTTGCCGGCACGGTGGAGGTGG
>JAERIN010000056.1 GCA_016757515.1 Alphaproteobacteria bacterium | reverse complement strand
CCCACCGCCACCAGAAACTGCTCCACAGTCTCCGCAGGGCTCGCCGGTGGGTCCACGGACACGTCTTTCGGGTCGTTCTGGAACTGCTTGGTCAGGCGACGTATCTCCGGCGGCATGGTGGCGGAGAAGAGGAGGGTCTGCCGCCGGGGCCAGGCGGGCAGGCGGGTCACGATCTTTTCAATGTCCGGGACAAAGCCCATGTCCAGCATCCGGTCCGCCTCGTCTATGACCAAAATCTTGATGTCCGTGAGGATAAGGCGCACCCGCCCCCGCTCCATCAGGTCCAGCAGCCGCCCCGGCGTGGCGATGAGGACGTCTACCCCCGCCTCCAGCGCCTTCATCTGCTCCGCCATAGAGGACCCGCCGGTTATGAGGGCCTGGGTCAGGCGGTGCGCTGCGCTGTAGCGGTCAAAGCTCTCGGCCACCTGCGCGGCCAGCTCCCGCGTGGGGGCCAGAACCAGGGACCGGGGCATGAGGGCCCGCGCCCGCCCGCCGGCCAGAATCTCGATCATGGGCAAGGTGAAGCCCGCGGTCTTGCCCGTGCCGGTCTGCGCAAGACCGACCACGTCCCGCCCCATGAGGATATGCGGGATGGCCTTTTCCTGGATGGGCGTGGGCTTCGTGTACCCGCAGGCCGCGAGAGCCTTTAGGGCCTCCGGCCCCAGGTCCAGATCGGCAAATGTCGTTTCACTCACGGGCCCAGGGCTTAGCACAGCCTGGCCAGAGGGCGCAAGGGCACACACTACACGCTCACCGCGAAGGCCCCCTCTGCAGCCCCCTTGGCCTTTTTGACCACGTCCGCGGCGCTGTCCGCCGCAGCGGCCCCCGAGAGGTCCACAGCCCACACATCCGCCGCAGTTGGGATGGCCAGGAGTTTGCTGCTCTCGGCGGGCGTGAGGCCAGACACGCCGGTCTCCACGATGAACACGCTCCCCCCCATGAGCATCCCAATCCCCCCCCCGCTCGTGGGCACGGCCTGCGGATAGACGCGGTCGTCCCGCACGAGGATAACGTTGTCCCCCTGCACCGCCGTCTGCGCGCTTGTGTTGTCCAGCCTCAGGTCCACCGTCGCGCTCTGTATGATCCAGTTCCCGGCGTCCTGGCCCTCCAGGCCGCCGAAAAAGTTCCGGATGCCGTCGGCTGTGGTCTGGATGTGGCAGAGCCAGGCCACCAAGTCCCCCACGTTAAAGAGGTTGCCGCTGGCCGTGATGTCCACCTGCACATTCGGGTAGTCCGCCGTGAACTCCGTTTGGAGGCTCCCGTCTATGCCCAGGCCATTCGCCGCCGCCCAGTCCGTTTGTGTGCCCAGGAAGGTGATGCCGCTGGACGAGGCCGCGTTGGTCTCCTCATAGTTTTCCTTGTAGCTTGCGCCGCTCGCCCAGGTCGCTCGCAGCCGTATCGTGTCTCCGTCTTCCACCTCCTGCCCAGGGCCCAGCGTGGCCGTGTAGCTGTACCCCGCGCCGCCGGAGACCGTGGTGTTCTCCATCTCTGCGTCCTGCGTGACATTGTAGAGCTGCACCCGCGATCCGTCTATCAGGTTGGCGTTCGCGATGGTGATGGCCACGCTCGCGTCCACTGTGACGTTCGGGTCGGTGTCGTCATAACTCACGCTCGGGGCCACCTGCACGATGACCCCCGGCACTGTGGCAGTCAGGACGACTGTCCCGATAAACTCCGCCGAGCGGAAGTCGTAGGTGCCCGCCGCCGTGAAGCGGAAGGTGTTGCCGTTCCAGGTGCCGCCCGCATAGGTGCCCGGCGTATCCCACTCCACGATGCCGCCCGCGAAGGTGTCCGTGCCGATGGTGACGCCCTGGTAAACCGTGGTGGCGCTCCGGGCCGTGTAGGTAGTGCCGGACTTAGTCAGCGGCAGGCCGTAAAGGCATGCATACATGCACCCCGGCACGCCCGTGTCTATGTCCGCGTCCGCCGTCACCTGGTACTTGAGGCTATCGTAGGCGTCCGCCAGCGTGTTCCCGCCCAGGTCTATCGTATCCGTGGGCACATCCACCACCACGCCTGTGATAGCCGCCGCCTGCGCCTTGGTCTTTGTCACTTGTGCATCTGTGCCTAAGCGGTACTCTTGCCGGGTGGTGCTGCTCCCCACGGGCGCGCCGTCAATGGATTGCGGGATTTCCAGAAAGTTGTGATTGTATTCACCAACCACGAGCGTCTTTTCCGCATAAGTCGTGCCGCCCAGGTCATAGGCCAGATACCCCTCGGCCTCCCCGTCCGCGTCCGTAACAAAGGTATCTGCAGCCAGGGAGGTGTTGTACCCCAGGCGCGCTTGCGTGGCCTTGTCACCAAAGCCGATGACCGCGCCCTCAATATCCGAACTGTCCGAAGCCTTAACCACCCGCGCGAAGAACGCGGCGGCCTTGTTTGTATCGCCCCCGGCCTCCCAAATCGCTCCATCCGCGTCCTCAAAGAACCCGCCGCTGGCCACTGTGGGCTTGGCGGCGAGAGTGCCTGCTCCCGTGAGTGCTCCAGTAACAGATATTGACCACCCGCTGGCCAGGGCAAAACTTAGGCCGTCCGAGGTAAGCAAAGGCTCGTCGTACTGTATGTTCCCGCTCTGCGCCGCCCACCATTGGCTGTAGTCATACAACTCTTGCAGGGTGCGCGCGCCAGATACGGTTATGGTGCTTGTCGCGCCGTTGAGGGTGATACCCGTGTAGGCTGCCGCTGTGGCCTCATTGGCCACTACGAAGGGATTATCACCAACAAAGTCCACGCCCTCAATCTTGGCATCCACAGAGATGGAAACTTCAGTAAATAAATATCCATATTTGCGCACCTTGACCACATGCGGGGTTAGTGCTGTCGGCGTGTCGCCGTCCAAATACCTATAGGTTTCTTTTGTGAGAACCTGCTCGGCAAGAACGCCACTCGCGTTTGTCGTCGCGTTTGTTGCTTGCGTTCCGTCCGCGTCTTCTATATAGACCCGCGCGCCTTCTAGTGGCGAACTGTCCGATGCCTTTTTGTAAGTTTTATTGAACGAAAACTGCACAAAAAACTTTGAAACAGTGTTATTGAATTGCCAAGAAATATCTAACGGCGTTTCTAGATTTCCATCTATTGAATAGTAGTTTCCGCTGCTTCCGGCGACATTGCGGAAGTTCATCGTCCGCGTGTTGTTTCTTGCCGCAAAGTTCCGAACAGTCGCGTCCCCGAAATCGGACTGGAAATACGCACCTTGGTAGCTTTTACGGACGAGGATTCCTGAAATGCCTCCGCCCAACTCACCATAGGTCGTAAACGGCGAAAATATCCCAGAAATATTGGAAAACTCAACATCTTTCATGAAAGACGCTGTTCCCCGAAGGCGCATTCCAAACTTCATATTTTGGAAAGTGCTGTCCCGAATTTTTACGATTTGGTCATCGCCTCTATAAAATCTACCAAAAAGACCATTGGGGCCCGCAAAATACCCATCAACTGTGCTCGCATATACCTCAAAATCACAGGCATCTGATAGGTTTGCCGCGCCTACCGGGAACTCTATAAGGCTGGCCGTGCTTGTACAGACGAAGGTCACGCTGCACCCATTGTATGTGTCGCCGTTTGCGTCAATTGCACCGAAGCGCATACCAGAATCGGAAGAGGTGGAGACTATTGGGGGTTTGTTTCCGCCGTTAATAATGACATCGAGCTCTTCACCCACAAATTGCCCGCCAACCCCCAAAGATATTTGGGCTGCTATATAATATTGGTATCTTGCAGACAGCCCCTGGCGGGATACCACACCCCAACCGCCCGCTTGGTCCGCATCCCATAGGTCCTCGGGGGTTGCGGTTTCGCCCGCGATTGTAATTGTGCCGCTTGAATAGGTGATGGACATAGCCTATCCCTCCTTCGGCGGACGCGGGCCGTCATCGCACAGGCTCGCCAGAGCGCAGAAGTGGTACGGCGCGTCGGCGGGATCCTGTTTGGGAAGTGGGGCGGGGGTCAGCATGGGGGCCTCATTGGTTGTAAATAGGCACGTTCTTGGTGGTCCTGCGCGGCGGTGGCGGTGGAGCGCTTTCAACTGTACGATCTTCTCGTACATTTCCTCGCCCGCCCATGAACTGGCCCACGGCTGGCACGGCGGTACGCACAATCTTCTCCGCGCTACGCCCGATGACATAGCCACCAAGGCCGATATACACAACATCAAAAAGCCCGTTTATGGCTTCCACAGGCAAGTTTGGGGCGGCAAAGCCCATCCAGTATGCCCCGATGAGCCCCGTAAAAAAGAGCATGGTCATGGGCCTCCAATTGCGCTGGAGCCAGCTTTCGCCCTTGGCCTCGGCCACGATTATGTCGCGCTGCGCCTCTCGGAGCTTGGCCCGCGCCTCCATGGACAGGCGCTCCAGGTCGGCCTTAAGCTTCTGCCCCTCTGCCGAATTGCCCTGGGCCCTGTCAATGGCAGAGAACGCCAGAGAAACGATCTTCCCAATGATGACCTCTGCACTCATGCCGCACCTCCTTCCGCGTCATCGCAATCTTCAGAGAAGATGAAATGCTTGAACCTCTCAAGCTGGTACAAAACAACAGGAGTATCTGAGGTTGACGCATGAAAGGTTGGGTGCCCGCCGTCCTTTGGCCAGACAACAAGGAACACATGCTTTGGGTCTTCTTTGGCTATCTCGCTAAGTATTTCGCTTGCGTCCAGGTCTAGCTTTGTTATAACATCAAGTTCTATGATTTCTGCACTCATCCCGCACCCCCCATTATGAAATCCACGAATCGGTCTTGATCTTTTTCAGCGAATCGCCCAAGCGCCCGGAAGTACGGGCGGTGTGCCCTATCCCATCGGCGCTCACGCATCTCCTCCAGGCGGGCGCGCATGGGCATACGCAGGACCTTCCAAAGCCACGTATCCCGCGCAGTCCGCTTGTGCCAAGGCTTTGTCATCCCGCACCTCCCTTCGCGTCCGCTATAGCCTCATCCCGCACGCGCTTGACCCTGGCCTCCCAGCCCTTGCCAAAGGTGGGCCAGAGCAGCTCGCCCGTTTCCTTGTTCCGCGCCACGCGCATGAAGGCCAGGCGTGCGGCACATAGGTCCTTGATGGTGACGACGGGGTCCACCTCCTGCGCGGCCAGGATGGTGCGCGGGCCAATGTCCCCGTCTATTTTGGCCCCCACGGCCCCCTGGAGCCACTCTGCGGCGCGGGCGGGCCCGGAGTTCACCGCCGCGTCAAACACGGCCCAGTCCACGCCTACAGGCAGCTGCGGGCCCTTTATCACGTCCCAGTACCGCTCGCGGTAAAAGTCTTTGGCCCGCGCCCATTTGAGCCGTGCCACAGGCTCCTGCGGGAGGCCCTTGTCCTTGAGCCAATCGTGGTAGTTGGCCTCCGTGACGCCGAACATGGTGCGCCCGCCGTTGTCCTTCGGGTGATCGGACCATCCACCCTCCTCCCGGCGCAGGCGCTCCACCAGGACGGGGAAGCGGTCAACTGTCAAACGGTCTTTGGCAGCTCCCGCCATAGGATCGCGTGGCAAAGGGGGGGCGATTTCCTTGGTGCCAGAATCAATGGACAATGCTCTGTTTTTATTCATGTTTTTGGTGATTCTCTCCACGCCGCTTAGAAGGCGCTTCAGGGTTTCGCAGATGGTCATCCACCTATTCCTTTCAGGATGATGGCCACAATGGGCTGTAGGAAAGTGGCCCCGGCCCCCGCGGCAAGTGCGGAGGCGATATAGATGCGGGTTATGGCAGCGTTCATGGTCTTAAGCTCCTGTTCTATGCCCGCGACGCGAGACTTGATCGTTTTGATGCACACATCGTGCTGCACCACCATTTTGCTGCACTCCATTGTGCTCCCGGCGCAATTGGTCATCCCGTGCCCCCCCATATCGCCCACGCGACCCAGAACGCAATGGCGGCGGCCAGGACAATGCCCAGCGCGATGTTCGTGTCGCGCTCCTCGGCGCGGCGCTCGGCGGGGGTCGGGTCGGGGAGCCAGTCGGTCATTTGGGATTCCTCAGCTTCACTATGAACGCCTTCAGCGCACGCCATTTGCGGCGCAGGAACCGGACAGTCACGCGCTTGGCATAGACCGCAAACTTGTCCTCCACCCATGCCTTGCGCCAGAACACCCACTTCTCCCGCACCCAGGCGCGGGTGGCCGGGCGGTCAAACGGCTTTCCGGGTATCGGGGTCGTTATGACGCGGCAGTCAATCGGCGTTCTGTATTGCGCGGCAGGCATCATAATTCCGCTAACTATATATCCTTTTTCTGACACAATCCACGCATGAACAGGAAGGTCACGCGATGCTAGAAAGTCTGCACTATGTTCCTGTGGCATTAGGCATTCTCCTAACTGATGGTCACGCTTGTCAACTGGTCACCGGTGTAGCCGAAAGTTTTACTCACAGTCCCGTCCGTGCTTGAAGTCAGCACGCCGTCCGTGTAGGTGAAGGTCGTGGTCCTCCCGGCCTTGGTCACGCTGGCCATGGTGCCGTCGGGGTTGTAGGTCATGGCGGCATTCGCCAGGCCCCAATAGCGCAGGTCGGCCCGGTAGGTGGTTGTCCCGTCGTCCACAACGCCCACCTCTCCGCCTGTCAGAGGCAAGGGCGCAACAGGAAGCTCGTCTATGGGTTTGTTCGCCATGCTACCGCCATATAAGGTTGTCGCCGTTTTGGGTCACCAGGAAGTCGCCCGTTTGCGTGATGAGGAAGTTCACGATGGGCAGGCTGCCCATACCTCCGCCCCCGCCGCCCCAAAGAGAAAGGTCAAGCTGGCCGAAGGTTGAGGACATTAAGGGGTAAACCTTTTTAAGAAACGGAGCCACCAGGCTTTTTATTGGATTCAAACCATGAAGACCCATTTGATTTTATAGACAAATAATCACCTTGCGCTCCAAGCGTGTAATTATACAAAGAAGGGACATTTACTAATATGTTGCCCCCAGAAGGATTGCTTCTGTAAAAGAACAATGTTCTGCCCGCGTTGGCCGGAGAGGCATCAGGGACAACAGCCGTGACATCTGCGACATTAAACGCACTCATCAAATGATTTTCTATGTCCGTTTCAACATAGTAGGTCAGGCCGTCAACGGCACCATCATGGAAGACCCAGCGTTCTCTTATGTTATTGCACGCTATGATACTCCATTCGGCCCCGTTTGATATAAGAACAATAAAGTCGTTTTCTTTCACAAGCTTATAATTTGCCGTGTCTGGGCCGCTACTACTATCATCTTCTATTCTTATTGTTGCAACATAACCAGAGTTATCAACTTTTTTTATCACCCTAACCATACCAGGAACATCTGCTGGGGCCTGTAGGTCAACATTCACATCGGCAGAGAGATTTAGTCTCGTGAAAACAGCACGAGAGTCTAGAATGTAATCTTCCCCTATGGTTAGATTTTCTGTTTTGCTGTATAAAGTCTCTACTAGCGCTTCGGATAGCCTTGTTCTTTCGGTAAAGACATGCCTGTCCGCGACTTCTCCTGTCTTTTGTGAATATGCGTTTATACCCCAGAAATTGCCAGACTGTGAAGGATCATAAATGGAAGCACCTGCTGTATTATGGTCGTGCCCTTCTATTAAGTGCTTCCCGTTCTCACCTGAACCAGAAACCAAATGTATTCCATGACCGCCACCATTTAATTCTGAACGAAACCCGCGAATCTGGCATCTGTGCGCCCCAGCATCCAACCTGAAACATTCAGTAGCACCAGAATGCAGGTCCGCCTCACAGTCCTGAAAAACATTATTCAGATTCGCGTGTTCTATATAAAAACCAGCTTTTTGGTTTTGCATTTCTTGGCTTTTTGAAAAAACGCGCACCCTTGTTAGGCAATTAGCGTTTGGGCTATCTCCATTTGTCTCCTTGGTAAAATAGACGCCTATATCTCTAGGGTGCTCAACAAGAACATTATAAAAATCATTCCAATAACAAGGATAGTTAGCGCTGCTTGATCCATTTAACTCCAATCCCACGACTGGGCCCCACATATATAGATTCCTAATGATGTTCCCAGTGCATTCTTGCGATTCTCCTTTCAATTTTAACGCTGTTCCAGCGCCACCGATACTGAACCCCTCCAATATAGAACCACGACCATTTATTATAATTCCAGGGTTCAGAGCGCTAAAACTAGATGGAAGGTCCCCCCTGTCTATCACTTCCCCCCCAAAATTAAGTTTTGTGCCAGCGCCAGAACCTCTAACAAAATAATCATTTCCGAAAACAATACTGTCAGATAGCATGAAATCTCCTAGCGGGATAAAAATGCTTGTATTTGCTGCTATGCAAGCCAAGAAAGCATCCGTATCATCTGTAGAACCATTGCCTCTTGCGCCGTAATCATTTGGTGTAGGGAGACTGCTTAGAGGAAAAACTTCCCTGTCATTAGCTCCGTCAAATAAATACAACCTAGAATCTGTGTTCCTATACCATAACAGACCTTCCTGCGCATAATCAGGGCGAGCAATCCCAGCGTGCGTGGTGCGAATTGTGTCCCATACGCCAGTTAGCTCCTCATGTAATTTCCGCCCATTGTCCGTTGCGGTGTTTATTGAGTAAGCGTCCTGTGTCATTTTGTTATCCTTTGGTTAATAAAAAACCCCGCACGGGGCGGGGTCGCTTGGTTTTTATTGTTCAGTCTATTTTTTGTTTGTTGGTACCGCTCCTAGCAGCGCCTGCCCCAATGTTCCCACTTTTTGCTTGTCACCAGTAATGGCCTCTAGGTATTGCGCCTGGGCCCGCGCCTGGGCCACCATCTCCTCAACGGACACTTGCTGGCCCCTATACATCGCTTCAACTTGGGCCTCCACGGCATTCTTTTGCGCCTCTGATAAGGCGTCGTAGGCCGCGTTGCGCTCATTGCGCATGGCCCTCCTAAAGTTCTCCATGCGCACATCCGGCGTAAGGCCTGCCTTGGCATACGCGGCTTCCTGCGCCCTGGAGGCCGCCGCCATGTTTATGGCCTCATGCTGCGGTACGCCACGGGCAGATCCATCTGGGCTCACAACATACGCCCCGGCGGGAGCAGGGCCGCTTGGCGGTGGGAGGCGTGGCGGCGGGG
>JAERIN010000055.1 GCA_016757515.1 Alphaproteobacteria bacterium | reverse complement strand
GCATCGAGGGCTTTTGGGGGTTGGCCAAGGTGCGCCTGGCCAGGTTCCGCGGCATGGCCCCGCAGGCCTTCTGGCTGCACTTGAAGGAGTGCGAGTGGCGGTTTAACAATAGGGGAGAAAATTTGGGGAGGCTGGTTCTCAAAATTTGCCGTCTAGATCCCCTCATCTAGTCATGACCCCTGCAATATTAGAATGGTCATTTTTTTCGAACAGATCTTTTTCCCAATCAATAATCCTTTCAATCGCATGATATGCTTCGGACATATCATCAATTACCGAAAGATAGATATCTCTTTTTATTAGAAACTCTCTCTCAGTAAAGTGTGTATCTCTATTGTAAAAATTTTGTATAAATACAGCCAAGAGGGTGAATAGCCCAGCAAGTGTGCTGCCCAGAACAACCCAAAATTCATTTGGCAAATCTTTCACCCAATCCATGACGACTGAATAGCCTACCCCAACCGTACACGCAAGTTGGGGCGGCAGCTTTGCTTATGCGCGGACGCGGGCCACCGGGCCTTTGTGCTGGAGTGCTTTGGCGCAGCAAGGCTGGACAACCCCGCAAGCCCCTTGCTCCACGGGCTGCGCGCCGGGGCGGTGGTGCATGTGGACGGGATAGACAGCCTGTTCACGCATGCGGAGCTGCGCGATGTGGCCGGGGCCGTGGCGGCGATGGGCGGGCGCGTGGTGCACTGCCTGGCGTGGGATTTTGAGATGAACCTGAAGCAGACCGCGGCGGCGGTTGAGGCGGAGACGGGCGTGGTGGCCAAGCTGCACCGCATCCCGCGCGAGATTATGGAGAGGAACCGGGGCACGGCCATCCCGCCGTTTTTTGAGCTGGCCGCGTTGGAGGCCACGGCGGTTGTGCGCGCGGGGGGGAAGGTGGATGTGCGGCTGGACAGTTTTATCCCCGCGCTGGCCGAGGTGCCGGGGGTGGAGCTGGACGCGCTGCACGAGCGGGCGGTGCGCCATGGCTTTGACTTCATTGACTTTTGGGCCGTGGACTTTGACTGGCGGGAGGGCAAGCCGTTCCACCACCACTGGCAGGAGTATAGGACGCGCAAGGACCGGGCCCTGCGGACGGTGAGCGATGTGGGGCACGTGTACGCGGACACGGGGCCGCACACGATCTGCGTGAAGGTGGTGGATGTGTTTGGGTGCGATACCTCCATCACGGTGGAGGCGGGGGCGTGAGCGGGGGCCTGAACACCGCGGCGCTGGAGCCGCTGTTCCGCCCGTGGGAGGAGCCCAAGCGCCACCGCGTGAAGGGGGAGAGCGACGGGGGCCCGGCGCGGATTTTGGACTACCGCCGCCCGGCGGACGCGGTGATTGCACAGAACTTGCGCGCGAGCGTGAAGGCGTGGCGGGAGGGCGGCTATGGCGGGGTGAGCGAGACGAGCCGGATTCTGCTCCACCACTGGTTTGGGGGGGCGCACGCGGGGGGCTTTTGCTATCACTTTTGCCAGAGGGAGGCCGTGGAGACGCTGGTCTACCTCATGGAGGCGCGGGGGCTGCGCCGCCTGGCCCCGCTCGTGGCGGAGTACGGCGGGCACAATCGGGAAGAAGCCGCGGCGGGGATAGAGCCCGAGAGCGACCTGTGGGCGCGGTATGCGTTCAAGCTGGGCACGGGCACGGGCAAGACCAAGTGCATGGCGCTGGCGATTGTGTGGAGCTATTTCCACGCGCTGCGCGAGGGCGTGTCGGACATGGCGCGGCACTTTGTGGTGATTGCGCCGAACCTGACGGTGTTTGAGCGCCTGCGGGAGGACTTTGCGCCGCCCGACGGGGGTGCGGACATTTTTCATGCGGACCCGATGCTGCCCCCGCAGTGGCGGGCGGACTGGCGCTTGCCCGTGGTGCTGCAGGACGAGGCGGGGGGCGGGGACGGGGGCCCCGCGCTGTATTTGACCAACATCCACAGGCTCTTTCCGCAAAGGCGGGAGCGCAAGGGGGAAGGGGAGGACGGCGAGGGCTGGGCCGGGCCGCCGGTGGCGCGGGCGGCGGCGCTGGACACGGCCAAGCGGCTGCGCGAGCGGATCACGGCCCACGGGCGGGTGATGGTGCTGAACGACGAGGCGCACCATGTGTGGGACCCGGACTCGGCGTGGAGCGAGAGCATCCGGTGGCTGCACGACACCATCGGCGCGCGGGGCGGTGGGGGCCTTGCGGCGCAGCTGGATTTCTCCGCCACGCCCAAGGACAACAAGGGCATTTTGTTCCCGCATATCGTGTGCGAGTCCCCGCTGGGCGAGGCGGTGGACGCGGGCATCGTGAAGGTGCCGGTTATCGGGCATGCGGACAACCTGAAGGACATACCGTCGGACGCGGCGGATGTGCGGTTTGAGGCGCACCTGCGCCTGGGCTATGACCGCTGGCGGGCCAGCTGCGCACAGTGGGAGGGCAGCGGCAAGCGCCCCCTCATGTTCGTGATGTGCGAGGACACCAAGGCGGCGGACGCCATCACGCGGCGATTGGATAGAGATACGGTTTTTTCGGACCTCAACGGCAAGACGATCAACCTGCACACCAACCTGAAGGGCAAGATCAAAAGGCGGCGGGACGGCACGCAGGAGTTTGTGGAGAGCGAAAAGGACATAAGCGACGAGGACTTAAAGGCCCTGCGCAAGCTTTCGCGCGATTTGGACAGGCCCGGTAGTCCCTACAGCTGCATCGTGTCGGTCCTTATGCTGCGCGAGGGGTGGGACGTGCGCAATGTCACCACCATCGTGCCCCTGCGGCCCTACAGCTCCAAGGCGGGCATTCTGCCGGAGCAAACGCTGGGCCGTGGTCTGCGGCGCATGACGGGGCCGGGCGCGACGCTGGAGACCGTGACGGTTGTGGAGCACCCGGCCTTTGTGGCCTTCTACAAAAAGGCCCTGGCGGAGGAGGGGGTGCTTGTCCAAGACCTGCCTGCGGACAAAATCCCGCCCACCACGGTGACTATCTTCCCGGACCCCAAAAAGGACTGGGCGGCGCTGGACATTGCCCTGCCCGCGCTTTCGGCGGGGCACACCGCCACCCCGCACCTTGGGGGCCTGACGCTGGACGATGTGCGCGAGGGGTTTAAGCGCTTTGGGGTCCTGCCCCTGGACAAGGCCACGCACGCCACGGAGATCACCTATGAGGGGCGGCAGCTGATTACGCAAGAGGTCGTGGAGGCTACCAAAATCCACCTTCCCCTTCTGAATAATGGTTATGACGCTATTTCATATTTTACAAAACAGTTCCGTGAACTCTGCAAAATCCAAAATGCCCACACAGCGCTAGCCCCCCTCCTGGAGAGATTTTTGGGCAGCATCCTGTTTGGACAGAGCGTGGCCCTGGATGACCCACGCCTGGTGCGCCGCTTGTCGGACCAAGACGTGCAAGAGCATATCCGCGCCACCTTCCTGCCCCTCATCCGCGCGCGTACCGTGATAGCGCGGGAGCGCACGCCGGAGCCGGGGCGCGGGACCCTGCGCCTTCGGGACTGGAAGGGCTTTGCTGCCACACATACGGCCGAGCGCCCCTGCAAAATGTCCGCGCGCACCCTCTTTAACCTTGTGCCGTGCAACCGGGGGCTGGAGGTGTCCATGACGGCCTTCCTGGACGCGGCCCCCGATGTCGCGGCCTTTGCCAAGAACGCGGGGCCGCAGGCCCTGCGCATAGACTACTTAACCGCCGATGGGCGACCTGCAACCTATACCCCTGACTTCTTTGTGCGCCTGGAGGGTGGGCAGTGCTATGTGGTGGAAACAAAAGGGCGCGAGGACCGCGAGGTGCCCTTAAAGGCCCAAGCTGCGCTGGCGTGGTGCAGGGCGGCCTCCAAGGCGGGAAGCGCCAAGTGGGACTATGTTTTTGTATCCCAATCTCTTTTTGAGGGCGCGCGCGATAGTGACTTTGCCTCTCTCCAGCGCGCCTGTGTGCCTGCCCTCAAAAACCTTTTAAGCGCAGGGGAGCCGGAGCCAGAATTGCCGCTCTTTGGGGATGGGGCGCGATCGGATAGGGCCGAGCTTGTGTCGCAAGCCCTGTTGGCCAAACTTTCGCCCGGGGCGCAAAAGGCTGTGGCCGATGCGCAAGATATTTTCGCCTACCTGGAGAGGAAGACAGGCGTAAGCCTTGCCCCGGCGTTTCAGCCTCTTTTGGGTCCCTATGACAGGGCCGCCGAGCGCACCATTGTGCACCTGCTGCGCCCCCTTATGCCCACGGACAGGCAAGAGCAAGACCACTTCTTTGCCCCGTACCTGGGCGGCGTCGGGCGCAAGACCGCAGGGCACTACGATCGCCTGTGCAAGGAGCTGCGGCGTACTCTCGTTTATGGCAACACAAACTCCCCCATCGGCCTCCTGCGCGATTGCTATAGCCTAGCTCTGGAAAAGCCCGAGGGCCTGGGCGGCGTCCTGGCGGCGGTCCAGGAGGCCTTTGCCCTGCCCGGCGCGGCCAAGATGGCCGAGCGCTTGAAGGACACCTACGCCTTCCGCAACGCGCATGTGGCCCACGGGGGCAAAGACGTAACTGACTCCGAAACTGCCCGCACCCAATTCCTGCGTTGGGTGGAGACCATGGCGCTTTTGGGGGCGTAGGGGATCGCGCTCCAAAAAGAATCCCGCGTGCAGGCATTTTTTCCTTGACAGGAGGGAGCGAGATAGGATAAAGGTCCTAATTCGTGTTGTGTGTCAACGAGGAAGGGACCAAAGATCATGAGCATTTTCGGGGCTATAGGCGACGTCCTGGAGGACGTGGCCGGGGGCATCGGCCACGCCGTAGGAGGCATCGGGGACGCTCTGGAGGACGTGGCGGGCAGCATCGGCAAGGCCGCCAAGGGCGCGGCGGGCTTCCTGGGCCGGGCCGTGGGCGACGGCCTGGACAACCTCGCAGACGACGTGAAGAAGGTGCAAAACAGCCTTAAGAAACTTGGGCATTTTGACGAAGAGCCGAACGGGATTTTGAGCAAGTCCCTGGACGCGGCCATCAGGGGCTTCCAGCGCGAGAGCGGCCTGAAGGTGGACGGGAAGCTGCTCCCCGGCGGGGAGACGGAGCGGGAAATCTATAAAAAGCGCACCGGCCGCGACCCGAACGCCATCTGGGCTCCCGCCGACGACGGGCGGGAGATAGGATTCGGGCAGGCCTATACCAATTTCAGGGACCGCGGCCTCCTGGGCACCCTCGGGGCCATCGGCTCCGCCATCACGGACGGCGTGGACAGCCTCACCGACGGCGACCCGGAGACAAACCCCTGGAGCACACAGAAAAAAACCGGCCGCGAATGGGAAGAGGCCACAACGGCCCAAAGTATCGCCAAGTACAAGGCCGAAAAGGCGGCCGAAGCTGCGCCGCCCCCACAGCGGGAGCGCAGGGACGACCCCTGGGACCTGTCCGCATACAACCTCGACCTTGGCGCCATCGCCGCCGCCGTCCCCGGCCCCGTCGCGGAGGGCATCGGCTTCGGGCTGGATAAGCTGAACGACATGTTTGACCGGCAGGGCGGAAAGACCGGGGCCGCACCCAAGTCCCAAATATCGGAGGAGGAGTCCCTGAAATCACTGAAGGAGGTGAAGAAAAAAGGTTTTGCAAAGGCACAGGAAAAGCCGGACGTGTACGAGGAAATAAGCGGTTTTTGGGAAAAGGAGCGGGCTGAGGAGGAAGCGTTCAGGCGGGAACAGGAGGAGTTTATCCGCGCACACCCACCAGTTATAAATGATTCTCAATCAAGAATCAGTGCGCTTTTGAGCGATGCTCCGGCTGTATTTGAAATTGTGCCCGATCCTGGTTTTAACGATCAAAGTGCTCGAGAAAGAGCAATAGATTTTTATGTCCGCGATGATAACGTTGCTCGCAGAATTCTTCAAGAAAACAACACAATCATTAATCGTATGGCCACACGGCACGGAGTAGAATCAGATCTTATACGGGCGGTTATGTGGACAGAAAACGCCAGAGGAGATAAATTTGGTCTCAACAGGCTTGCTGACACTCTTGGTGTTTCTGGCTCTCAGGGGCCCATGAATATTAACGGGAATATGTGGGGTGCTCTTATCCCAGGCCGGATGCCCGGACGGCTTGACGACCCGGAGGAAAATATTGAGGCTGCAACCATACTCCTGGGACGAATCCGGGATCGGATAAAGGACCCAACACCAGCTAAGATTGGTTCTATATGGAATTTTTCAGGTAGAGAATATACAAATGGCGTTGGCGAGGCTATAGGCAGAGCCTATCAGGAGAAACCATGGAAAAATCCACAGGAGATAAAGCAGAAATGAAAAGCCCTGTTTCGTTTTTAGCGCGATTCAGATTCTGGTCTACGCTGTCCTGTAAAATCTATCTTGTGCTTTCTGGGGTATTTGTCGCTCTTATGTCTGCTATATATATTTATCTTATGATTTACGGATATAACAAAGATGGCGAGTATTGCTATTTTACAAAGGACTGGTCTCACTACCACTTGATTATTGACCATGAACCTTGTGTGCTCCAGTGGCAAATGCTCTGGGACTTCTTTCTTATATTCCTGATGTGGGCTGTCCCGATACAGACTCCCGCCTGGATAGTGTTGTTAATCTTATGGTTCCGGAAAAAGGCTCAGTAAGATTCTTGGCCCCGTCGCGGAGGGCATCGGCTTCGGGCTGGACGCGCTGAACGGCCTGCTGGCGGGGGAGGACCACGCGCCAGAGGCGACGGCCGAGCCCCCAGGCCCCCCGCCGCCGCGGCCCAAGGGCCTGATGGGCGCAGCGCAGGAGGCGGAAACCGAGGACATGGGCGCAAGGCCGGGGGCAGAAGGCACAAACTGGCCCCCGCCGCCCCCGCCGCGCAGGCCCATCTTGCCGGGCATCGATGACGCGACCGTCAGGCGCGAGATGGTCGATCATGAAGACAAAATAGGACATCTTTACAAGGACACAGCCAGGGGCGGCGGCGAAGTGACCATTGGCGTGGGGCACTTATTAAGAAGAGTCGAAGATGCCAAGAAGTTACCGTTTCGTACGAGGAGTGGCCCTCGGACTGAGGTAGAAGACGGGCGACCCATGACCGTTGTTGATGTGCGTCCGGCCACGGCGGAGGAGATCGAAGCGGCGTTTAAAAAGATTGAAGCCTTTCAGCAACCTGCAAGCTCTGAAAAAGCCTACGCAGCAGGATCTTTTGATCCCAAAGGGGGCGCAGCAGCCAAAGAGCTTGGCCTGGATGATATCTGGCTTGAGGAGAAAGACATAGACGCGCTTTTGGATGCGGATCTCAGATCTAGAAGAGATATTGCTATGCAGAAGCTGATTAACGACGAAATTAGTCCAGATACTGTTCCGCCGTCGATTAAAATGCTACTTCTTGATTTGCAATACAATAACGGACTGGGCGATAAAAGTGCACGAAAGCATCTCATAGACCCTATTCGTTCCAGAGATTGGCAAAGAGTAAAACAAGAAGTCAGAAAATATCCGATCAGCGCAGACCGCGATAGGCGCCGCCAAGAATATGTCGATGAGGCTATTCAGTGGGATGCACAAAGGGCAAGGCAATAGAGTTACCTGCCGTTGCGCTCCGCGCGCTCCTTGCGTATGCGCGCTCTTGCCTCCCAGGGGAGAAGCGTTCCATCGTCCTGGGGCCAATATCCATAAGGCACATACTCAAAATGTTTTGGCCTTGGGTGAGAAGAGAAGCCTCTATACTTGCACCCGTTACCAGGTTTGACCCTCTCCCAATGCTCGGCGGCAGGGCGATCGAAGTCATTCCGAGATAAGGCAAATCCACTGTTTATTAAATGCTCTTGACAAATTTTGTAAAAAACAAAAAAACAACCATCTTGTACACCACAATCATAGTAATAAAGGTCGTCACTCAAATCAAACAAAACGTAATAATATTCGGAATCTGGCGCATCCCTGATTTCTTCCTCCGTCATCTCCCGAACAATGTCGGGGTCTTTCAAAAGATACATATCATCACGACCAGACGCATAGTGCCTGTTAATATCTCTTAGTGTCGTGCCGTCAAAATCAGGGAAATGATACGCAATATGTTCTTTATCAAACTGATGGGGGTTGCCCACGCTGCGCACCAGCGCATAGACCAGACCACCGTCTGTTATATGAAATATCTTAAAGCGATTATAGTATAGGGTGATCCCGGTTTCCGCGTATATTCTACGATACTCATTCGAAGAAGAGAATTCCAAGAAGAACTGTGGGGCATGCTGATTCTCCCACAAGCCTTCCAACGCCTCCGGTTTTTGCAAGTAACCAAGCGCATCCGCACCAGATTCCGACGCATGACCAGGCGCGCACAGCAGACAGAAGGTCACAAGGAGTAAAATGATCCGCACAGCTTGCACTCTAAAGTTCCCAAGCTGCTCTGGCAAGCCCCTACCTCCACGCAGCCCTGAAACAGCCCTCCAGATCGCATTTGCTGTCTTGGCCCGCCATTTTCCTACCCTCTCCCCGTCTGAACGGCGCAAGCAGGCCCTCGCGCCCTCTGCACTGGGCACGCAAGACCTGCGGGAGACCTACCAGGCCTATTTTGACGACGTACTCAAAGGGCCCGCCAAAACCCTGGCGGACAAGACAAAAACGCCCGTGCGCGGGAGCGAGTTGCTCGGTGTCATCGGCGACCCGCAGGTCGCCAGAGCTACCGCCGACGCGCTGTTTCGGGATGATCCGAGAGCAATGATTCCTCTCATACAAGAGGCCATCAATGCAACGCTTCCGGAATACGCCAGAAGAGAGCCGGACGGCAAATTTGGTTCCGGGACACTCTCAAGTCTACAGTACTTGTCACAAGACAAAAACCGAAAAAGGAAATATCTTGATTCGCTTTCAGATTTTCGTAATAGACAAAATAAAGACCCAGGAGACAGGGATAGACATGATTATTTTAGATTTAGAGACTAACCTTCTTCCTTCTTGAACCTATCCCACAATTCGGGATTCACAATGGTTGGCATATGTGATTCTATTGTTTTGGTTGATTCGCAAAACAAAACAAAGAGACAGAAATGCCAAAATTTATTGAATTAAGCGACGAGCATTGGGCCATTTTTCAAAGAATTTTCCCAGAAAATCAAAAGAAAAGAGGGCGCGGTATGCCACGCGCTGACTTAAGAAAAACCTTAAACTCTGTGCTCTATATTTTGATAAATGGCTGCAGATGGGCAGATTTACCACGAAATACAGACATCTATACCTCAAAATCCAGCGCCCACCGCGCTTTGCAAAGGTGGAAAGAAGACGGCACATTGGAAATAATGAAAAGACATATTTTAGTATTGTCAGACTATAAAAGAAAAATAAACTGGGGCCACGCAAGTATAGATGGCTCTTTTTCCCCCTGGGAAAGGCGGAGGACAGGGCGTTGACTATGG
>JAERIN010000054.1 GCA_016757515.1 Alphaproteobacteria bacterium | reverse complement strand
ATATAGCACAGAGTTTAAGGTTTTTCTTAAGTCAGCGCGTGGCATACCGCGCCCTCTTTTCTTTTGATTTTCTGGGAAAATTCTTTGAAAAATGGCCCAATGCTCGTCGCCTAATTCAATAAATTTTGGCATTTCTGTCTCTTTGTTTTGGTTTGCGAATCAACCAAAACAATAGAATCACATATGCCAACCATTGTGAATCCCGAATTGTGGGATAGGTTCTCGTACAGGACGGCTTTGTGCTGAGCAGCCAGGCGGGCGGTGGCGAGATGTTTATGTGGGAGGCCAAGGTGTTTTTGGCCAAGCAGTACATCAACCGTCTGACCGACGACGCGGTGCGCTCCATGAACCACAAGATCGAGCACGGCCAGTGGGTCAGCAAGGCCCCGCTGGGCTATCTGAACACCAAAGACCCCGTCACGGGCCGCAGCAACGTCATCGTGGACCCGGAGCGCGCGTTTTTTGTCAAAAAGCTATTCCAGGAATACGCCACGGGCACTGTATCGCTTAGCGAGCTACGCCGTCGGTCTATTGAGTGGGACCTGCGGACCATCAAGGGCTTTCCGATCGCGCCCCAGACGCTGCATAAGCTCATCCAAAACCCCTTCTACCGCGGCGTCATGGTCATCAAGGGCGTCGAGCACCCGCACAGCTACCCGCCGATCATTGACAAGGCGCTTTTTGACGCCTGCCAGGACATCCGCCTGGGCAAGGGCCGCACGGGCGCCCCGCGCGATACCGAAAAGCCCTTTGCTCTGCGCGGCCTTATGCGCTGCGCCACCTCGGGCCGTCGCGTGACCTGCGACCTCAAGAAGGGCAAATACGTATACCTCATCTGCCAGGACCCCGCGCGCCCGCAAAAGCGCCTGTTTGTCCCCGAGGGCAAAGTCATGGCGCAGATTGAGGCCGTGTTTCGCTCCCTGCAAATCCCCGCCGACGTTCTGGCCGAGATCACAGATTATCTGCGCCAGACGCACGAGGCCGAAAAAGCCTATCACCACCAGGCCATCGCGCGCCTGCATCGCGAGAGCACGGAGTTGACCAAAAAGCTCGACCGCCTGACCGACCTCCTGATCGACGAGAGTATTACCAAGGATGAGTACGACAAAAAGCGCCAGGCCATGATCGCGCGCCGGGCCGAGGTGAACCAAGAGCTGGAGGGCCATCATGCGGGCGACGACCAGTTCAAAATCGCCCTGACAAGCTTGGTTACGCTGGCCTCGCGGTCCTGGGAAATCTTCGAGCGTTCGACAATCGCCGAAAAGCGCAAGCTGATCGGATTCGTGTTTTCGAACCTGGAGCTAAAGGGCGCAACCCTTTGCTATACCTTGAAAAAACCCTTCGACCTGTTCGTGAATTTGGCCGAAAATAACGCCGTACGGGATTCAAAATAGGCACACAAATCGTTGATTAACAATACAAAAATATTTCTCAAAAATTGAAAAGCCCCCAAATAGGCCCCCACTGCCCTTGGCTATGGGCATTTTTTGTCGTTGCAATCATGCGCGGGATTGCAACCGGTGACCACGCTCTAAAGGATTCTTATGTTATCCTTAAGCGCGGTTTGCAGCGTGAACGTCGTGGCCGTGGACAGCGCCCGGCGGTGGACAAGCAGCTGCCCGTCCGCGTGCCCCTCCGCAAGTGCGTCCGCCGTCCCCTCGGCCAGCGTCTCATCCAGGCACAAAAGCGCGCTCTTGCCATTGCCCGTCAGGCGGTACACCGCGTTCTCGGGGAACGCCTCGCCCAGTGCCTCCAGTGTGTAAAACAGGCCATAGCCGTTCTTGAGCGCGATCTCGTCCACCGCGTCGGCAAAATCCGCCCCGCCCGCCAGCAAATCGGGCTGCGCAGCGGCCTCCAGATACGCGGCGAGCGCGGCCCTGTTGTCCTCCTCGCTCGCCTCGGGGTCGGGCGCGAACAGGGGCCGATAAAGGCAGCTGGCCGCCAGGCGATAGGCGCGAAAGCCCGTGTCCGCCCCGCCCTGGATTTTGGCCCCCGCGCGCCGCACGCGCTCCATACACAGGTCGGAGATGGTTGTGTAGCCCGCCTTGTACGCCTCGGACTTCTCGTCCGTATATTCAGGCACTTGCACCAAAATATAGCGCCGCGTGCCCCCGTCGCCAGCGTTGAGCTCCATCACCGCCTGCGCCGTCGTGCCCGAGCCCGCGAAGAAGTCTAGAATAATAGCTTCCTTAGAATCGTGGGCGCCCAATTGTATAAATCTCTTTATAAGATCAGAAGGCTTTGGATTATCAAATAAATTGCCACCCATTAATGTCTTGAGAGCTTTTGTCGCATTTGTTGTTGTATCAATATCTTCCCATAATGTTTTAGCGACTTTTCCTCGTTCTTCAGCCTCATGTAAAAATCGTTTTCTTTGTGGGCCCGCTTCTCCCTTTGTGCCAAAGACAATTCTATTATCAGCCATAAGTTTTTCAAAAACTTTATGTTCATTTTTCCAGCTGTTTCCTGGATTTGGCCTATAAACTTCGCCCGTTTTTGGGTTTTTTATCTCATAGAGTTGATTGGGGCGCTCACCTCCCACTTGAAATGGGTCGGCTTTCCATGGCCCGCGTGGATCATTATCTGGGTTAGAAAAACCGTCCCCGTTTTCTGCTAAGCGAAAATGCGGTCTATTTTCAACAAAATATGATTTCTGTTTAGCGTATACAAAATTATATGTATGAGAAACAGATATAAGCGCTGTATTTGTAACGGATTTTGTTGAGTTCCAGACAATACATCCTATAAAGTTCTCCTCCCCAAATATTTCATCACATAGCTTGCGTAAGTTGTGTGCCTCTGCGTCAGATATAGAGATAAATATCACCCCATCCTCGCGCAACAACTGCCGCGCGAGCAAAAGGCGCGGCTGCATCATGTTCAGCCAGCGGGAGTGATAGCGCCCGCCGCTTTCCGGGTTGGCCACCAGGCGCACGCCGTCCTTGACCACGCCATTGCGCTCCCAATACGCCTTTTTACCTTCCGCAAAGTTGTCGGGATAGATAAAGTCGTTCCCCGTGTTGTAGGGCGGGTCAATGTATATGCATTTAACTTGCTCAAAATAGGTTTTTTGCAAGAGCTTCAAGACCTCCAGGTTATCCCCCTCCACGATCATGTTGCCCGTGGTGTCAAAGTTCACGCTGCGCGCGCGGTCAGCCATCAGGGTGGCGCGCGAGGGCATGAAGGCAAAGCGCTTGCTGTCTAGCTTGCCCGCCCAGTCAAAACGAAAGGCCTGGACGCCCTGGGCCCCGTCGGGGTGGACAAGGGCGCGCAGGGCGGCCTCATCCAGTTGCCCCTCCCCATCAAACAGGTCGGGGAACAGGCGGCGCAGCTCGGCCAGGCGCTGGGCGTTAAAGTCGGGGCTGGCGGTCTCGGCGGGGGCTATGTCGTGGGGCATAGGAAGGTGTCTCCGGCTTTGTTGTTAAAGGTTTGGGGGGTGTCCACGGGGGCGAGGTATCGCAACAGGCCAAGGGCCTGGAAGTGCTGTATGGCGCAGCGGATTTTCATCTGCTCGTCGGGGCGCAGCTTGTCCATATCGCTTGTGCCCTTGGTCTCTATGACAAAGTAGTGCTTTGCGGGGGCGTTGGGGGCGTCCAAGTTGCGGCGCTCCAGCACAATGGCAAAATCGGGTTCATAGTCGCCGATGGGCGTGGGGATTTTGTAGGCTTTTGGCAGCTTTAGGAACAGGCGCACGGCGGGGCCGTCATCCAGGGCGCGGGCCATAGTGCTCTCCACAGTCTTCGAATCGTGCATTATGTGGCTATAGAGTCCTTTGTGGGGCGTAGGGGTGGTTGCGCGATGGGTGCTCTCTTCCTCGGGGAAAAAGGCCTCCAGGGGCAATTCTTGGCCCGTTTTTGTGTAGGCGATGACCATCTCCCCATGCACGATGGGGCGCAGGCGGCGCTTGGCCTCGGCCAGGAAGTGCATGGGGTTTTTGGCCAGCATGTCCAGCTGCGCGGGCGGCAGATTGGCCAGGATATGGGCTGCGGTTGTGGTGGCAAGGCCCGTGTCGCGCGCCAGCTGCTCCACAATATCCAGTGCCGCAGCGTGGCCCTTTGTGGGGGTGCGGGCGGCCCCCTCGTGCCGTGCCGTGATGCCGTCCGCGTCCATGGTTTGCCAGCGGGTCAGGTGCACCTCCAGCGCGGCCCCGTCCACGCGGATTTGGGATAGGGCCTTTATGCCTTTGGTCTTGAGAGTGTCCTCGCGGAAGGTGACGCGATAGCGGGTTTTGGCCTTCAGGCGCGCCCAAAGGTTTTGAAAGTCTTTGGAGGTAAACTTGTCCTTTTGGCGGCGGATGATGGTTGGATTTTTGTTGGCGTCACGGATTTCGCCAGCCTTGGCCTGATAGCCCATATCATCCCAAAGCTCTTGTTGGTAGGTTTCCACAAAGGTGCGATAACTTTCATTGGCCACGACAGTTAGAAGGTTGACCTCTTGCCCCTCGGGCGTGCCTTCAGGGTCGCGATAGCGGTGGCCGTTTTGACCTACACACAAGCGCAGGCCACGGCCTATTTCCTGCCGTTTTTTGATCTGGCTTATGCTCTCATTCAAGGTGCAAATGGTAAAGACGTTGGGGTTGTCCCAGCCCACACCAAGAGCCGAGTGCGAAAATATAAACTCCAGCGGATCACCTAGGGACAGAAGGCGCGTTTTGTCGCGCAATATCTTATCGTATATGTCCTTATTATTGGCCATGAATCTTTCACTATCAGTCGGCGTGCCTTTTTGCTCGGCAAAATAACCGCCATGTATGTCTTTTATATTGACAGGCGGACGCCCGTATTCTTGCGCATAAAGTGCGGTATATTCTTCTATAAAAAGGCTGCGGATAAGGCCATTGCTTTGGGTGTAGTTGGATACCTTGTCTATAAAAAACAGGGCCAGCGGTTTAATGCCCAGAGGGGCAAGTTTCTTTTTGCGTTGAAAGTGGTTTTGGATGGTGCGGCGGATTTGCTCGCGGAAAACAGCCTCTTTATCACCGCCAACCCTTTGACCTTCCTCTACGCGCTCCCCATTTGTAAACTGGACATAGCCGCATCCGCCGTAGAGGCTGGTGGTGCCAAGCTCGCCTACAACATAGTCCCGGTAGATGGGGTTGCGCGTTTTTTCCTGCAAGTCATCAAGACGCTTAACAGTAAAGCGCTTTTCTTTGATCTCTCCGTTGGCCAGGCGGGCTTGCAGCAAGAGGCTTGCCGTCGGATCGCCCGCGCTCAAGTTAAGTTTGAGAAACTGCATAGACGCATGGCTTTGTGTATTGGCTTCATGCACCGAAAGCACCGCGACTTTTTTCACAAGTCCGCCGTTATAAGCATCATAGGGTGTTAGGCGGTGGATAACATTCTTTGGCCTTTTATGCGTAGCCGAGTAGCGCAATTTGAATAGCGGATTAAAGGCCGCCAGTCTATTTATCATATTTTCTGAGTCCATGCCCTCTTGTGGCTCGTCCAAAATGATAATAGGAGAAACCTGTCTAATAAGGCCCATCACTTGGCCATTATCCCTGCCTTCATCGTTTATAATTTTCTTATCGCTATCAAATGCCTGTTTGTTCATCACCATGATGGACAAGTGATTGGCCACGCAAAAACTGCGCACTTCTGGCAGACGCTTACTGTCATACTCTATAACCGATGCGGCCTCGCCATAGATCTCGCGAAAATGCTGTTTTGTGTCTTTCAGAGTTTTCAGAACGCCCTCGCGGATGGCAACGCTGGGTACAACAATTATAAACTTATGAAGTCCATAGTCTTTATAAAGCTGGAATATTGTTCTTATATAAACATATGTTTTTCCCGTTCCCGTTTCCATTTCAATGGAGGCATCAAGATCATCGGATTTTGCGTAGTCATCTATCCCGCTCTCTTGCGCAACGTTCCTAATATTATCTTTTATAGAATCCTTGCTTATGTGCAGCACATTTCTGGACGCCTCCCCGTCCCAGAGTCGTTCTTCGGGTTGTATGCGGGGCGCGCCCACAAAGACCCGAATCACGGCCTCTATGGCCGCGCTTTGGTGGGCAAGGTTGGGCTCAAAGTGGATATGCATAGCGTTTTTATGTTGCCTTATGCGCGATTTTTCTCGCGGCGGTGCATCTCTTCTAGCATGGCCCAAGAGGGCACGCCACTGAGATCGTGTTCCCCTGCCGGGCGCACGCCTGCCAGGGCCTCTATCTGTTCGTCCTCGCTCAGGCGCGCGTAGGAGTTATAGGTCGTCATGGCGTGCTCGTGGCCCAGGTTTTGGCTCAGCGCCTTGAACTCATATTGCGTCAGGTGCTTTGCGCCCCATTTGCACAGGGTGTTGCGCAAAGAGTGCGGGTTGGCATAGGGCAGGCCCACGGCGGCGAAGGCCTGTTTGAAAATCTCCCGCACGGGGGCGGCGTTGGCCCAGTGCTCCCGCGATAGGCCCCGCGCCTCAAAGCTCAAAGTTTCGGCGCTGGCCTCCACGCGCGTCTTGGGAAACAGCGGGTCGTTTGGGCCAAAGCCCAGCGGGCCGTCCAGGTGCGCCAGCCAGTCCAGGACGATACCCTCGGCCATCGGGAGCGCCTGGCTCACAAAGCGCGTCACAATCCCTTTACGGCCCTTTGTGCGCACGCATTTGGGGTCTTGCCACACCGTGCGCGCGCCCGCGTCCACATGTCGCCTTTTCAGGCTCACCGCCGCGTCATCGCGCACACCCGTGACCGCAATGAAGGCCACAACGGCCCGGTCGCGTTGCTCCATGTCCGTGGCGTGGGGCATGGCGGTCAGCACACGCTCCAAGTCGCTCAAGGACGGGCATGGGCGGGCGCGAGAGGCCCGCGCGGCGCGGTTTGCGTTCTTGGACAGGTGCAGGTATGCCACGGCCCCCGCGTCAATTTTGCCCATATACGCCTTCTCCATGGCCAGCCACTGGAAAAACTCCCGCACAGCGGCCAGAGTAGAGCGCAAGGTGGATAGGCTCAAAGGCGCGCCCGCGCGATTTGTTTGCTTTTCCAGCTGCGCCTTAAATGCCTTGGCCTGATCGGCGTTAAACGTCCAAAAATCGGCACACCCCGTGGACTTTTCAAAGAGCGTGATGGCGTCCCATACAGCGCGCACGGTCTTGGGGTCACGCTGGCGGCCATGCAAGAGGCCCTCCTCGTATCGCTTCTTTATGACCTCATTTTCTGGGTTGTATTCAGGCATCATCGGCCCCTCCCTCCACTACGACATTTAGACGGCCACCCGTTCGCTCCCCTATGTGCCGTTGTGGCGGCGTATGGTCGGGGTGCAGGGGGTGCACTGCGTGCCAATGCGCGCGGCCTATGGTCTTGCTCATCAGCGTGCCGCAGGTGGTGCACAGGCCGCATACGCGGGTGGCCCCGTTAGGCAGGTCTTGGCGTTCCAAGAGCCCACTTTCCGGCGTGCGGGGCGCACGGCACTTGAGGCAATAGATTTGCCCAGGCGCGCACGGGCTCTTGTTTTTGCGGTTGCGCCGCTCCAGGAAAGCCGCCAGGTCGCTTCCGTGCACAAAGTATTTGCGCGAGCCGGGCAGGCGCACAAGGCCCTCATCGCGTATCCAGCGAAAGACGGTTTCGGACGATACGCCAAACAGATCGGCGACCTCATAGGCCGTGTACGTATAAGCCCGCCGGATGCGCTTTGTGGAATAGCGCGACCGCTTAGCCATCGCGCCCGCCCATGGCCACTATCAAAGCCCTTATGTCCTCGGCGCGCCAGGCGGTCATCTTGGGGCCCAGCTTGATGGGCTTTGGAAACTTGCCGCTCTTGACCCCGGCCCACCAGGTGGTTTTGGAGACAGGGAACACCTTCAAAACCTCGCGCAGTCGCACGAAGCCAGTTTCGGGGAGTATGGGGTGGGTCATGGTATCCTCCTTTGCGTATATGTAGTGACCACTACCTATTTGAAACAAAAAAACGCGCCATCAGAACGCCGCCCTCTCATGCCCCAAGAACCTGGGGGGTACGGGACGCGGCAGAACTCTTTGTGCAGAGCGACGGCTATCGGAAAAGGGGCCAGGAATGCCCAGGTTTTGGGCCCTATAGCGGGCCGACTCCTTGGATAGCCCGAAACGTTCGGATAAGAACTCATCTATAAATGCGCCCTCACTTTCGAAGTGTTCCCTGAATGTCGTATAGGCAATACGTACGTCATATTCTGGCATAGCAAGGCATGCGGCAAATTTATTGGCTTGTATTTCAAGGCGATTACGCTCTTTTGAGGGCAGGTTTTTATGAAAGAGCATGGTATTCTCGTCATCCATATGGTGCGGATGAAAGCAAAAATGTCCGATCTCATGGCCAACCGTGAAGCGCAAAACCTTGTCATTGTGTTGCCCTTTCGGGCCAACTGGCTCCAGCGATCTATCACAGAGAATGAGGTGCTCCTTGGGCAGTATAAGCCCCATTGCTTTTTCGCCTGTAAGGGCCTCCAGGTCTTCAAAGTGGATTTGAAGTCCAAGAACCTGTGTTGCACACCCCACAACATCTATTGCATATTCACAACCATCGGGGGGAGATAAATCTGAAATCTGTTTGGCCGCTTGTGCAATAGCATCATTACTTATGAATTTAACCACCGTTATTGTCCTTTTTTCTTGTTCTTAACATTGCCGCATAAATCTTTGGGCTAGATTTTATAATAGACAAAAGTTCGCTATCTACCTTGTCAGCGACAGCAAGAAATTCATCTACATCATAATCTAATATAGATGCGATTTTTTTTATAACTTTCTCTGATGGGGGCGGAAATTCCCCGCGCTCTATTTTGCTCATATAAGTCGGTATCACATCAACTTGATTTGCCAACTGTCTTTGACTCAGCCCCTTATCTTGCCTCAGTTTTTGCAAGAGGTTTCCAAATGTATTATCTTTTGTCATAGCCTCGCTCCTTCCTCTGATAGTAGGTAGGGTTTACTGCCTCCCATACCGGCCTGTCAAGCCCCATGCGGGACAATGGGGCGCACTCAGTATAATATACTGTTTTTAAAAGAAAATCTCAGCCTACGATCTGGCAACGAAACGCCCAAGGGCGCACAAGGTACGGCCAAGCGCCCTTGTGCCGCGCGCCCGATTCGCTTGGTAGGTATCAGCCCCGTGCGCGGAAATTGCCAACCACCACATTCCCGCTCCATACAACGCTGTGACCAACGCTGTGACCAAAAAAATCCCCCCGCCCTTGCGGCGCAAGAGCGAGGGGCCAGCGGCTTCCCCAGGGAGAGAAAGGGGGGAAAGTCTTTGGGCGCTGGGGGGCCGGCGGCGGCCCGAAAGTTCAGCTATAGCGCCCTAAAACTCCACCGCGTCGGCCTGCGCGGCCTTGTCCAGCCGGGCCAGCGCGTCCCGGGCCATCGCCCCCACGCGCCGCATGGACTCCAGCCGCACCCGGCGGTAGTACGCGTCGGCCAGCCGCGCCCCGTGCGCCCGGTCCAGGCGCGCGCGCACCCCGTCCTCGTACCAGTCCACGTGCCGGCGCAGCTGCGCCAAAAGGGACTGCGCGATGGTCTCGGCCTCGTCGTAGCC
>JAERIN010000053.1 GCA_016757515.1 Alphaproteobacteria bacterium | reverse complement strand
ACCCTAAGCCGAACAAGAATCGGACAATCAGATTCTTGTACCTATGTCAATAGGAACTTCGGGATGTCGAGGTGTACAGCCACTTGTGGTCCTAGCGGCAACTGGACAAACGTTACGGACTGTGCTCTGTAGCAACCAGACCGCGCAGACCGCCCAGGTGCTGTGCGGGTACCACCATAGAGCCCCACGCGTTACGGCAGCGCGTGGGGTCCCGCAAACGCCCGGTGTACGGGTGACGGCATGGGCCCCGAAAGCTCCGGGTGGAAGGCCGTGGCCATGGCGTTGCCGTGCCGCACCCATACAGGCTCCGCCCCCGCGCGGGCCAGAACCTCCACGCCGGGGCCGAGGTCCGCGAACTTCGGCGCGCGGATGAACGCCACAGGATGGCCCGCGACCTGGGCCCGGTGGCTCTCGCGCTGACGCCCATAGGCGTTGCGGATGGCCGTCATGGGCAGAACGCCCAGGCTGTCCTGCGTCGGGTTTTCCACGCGCTGCGCCAGGAGAATCGCCCCCGCGCACACGCCCCACACGGGCTTTTCCCGCACCGCCGACGCGAGGGCATCCCACAGGCCAAAAACGCGCAGAAGCCGCAGCATGGTTGTGCTCTCGCCGCCGGGCAGGATGAGCGCGTCCGCCGCCGCGATCTCCGCCGCCGTCTTCACCGCCAAAAGCCGCGCGCCCGCAGCCTCCACATGCGCGCGGTGCGGCTCCACGCAGCCCTGCAGGGCCAAAACGCCAATGGTCCGTGTCATGCCCCCTTGTAGTACGCCCGCTTCCCCAGCGGAATGGGCCCGCGCGGCCTATGCAAAAAAAACCCCTGAAATGGGCCTACGGGCACGCTGCACCACAGCAAAAAAACGCGCCCCAAATTCGCAGAAAGTGTTGTATACTCAAAAGTGTAGCACGCCCCGCGCGCCCAGAATCCACCGGGATCGCGCTACCGCCCAGATACTGCCGTGCTACCCCCCAGATACCGCAGAAACACCGCAGCGCCGCCGCTGGGATACCGCTCAGCCACCATAATGCCACCGCGCCAGAGGCAAGTGAGGGGGCAGACGATCGCGCCACCCCGGTCTCCGGCAAGGCGATGCGTCAATACACCCGCCTTTTCGGCGGGATGGACTCCGCCTCCGCCGTGCCGGTCTCCAGCGTCACGGGCCGGGTGTCCATCACGACAGCGCCGTCGGCCCCCACCCAGGCCAGGGAGTGCGCGAGCCAGCGTTCATCATCCCGATCGGGGAAGTCCTCGCGCGCGTGGGCGCCCCGGCTCTCGGTCCGCGCGTTAGCCGCGTGCATGGTCGCCACGGCCTGCGGGAGGAGGTTCAAGAGCTCCAGCGCCTCCACCAGCTCTGTGTTGAACACGAGCGAGCGGTCGGCCAGGCGGAAGTCCGCGCGGCGGGCGTAGAGGTCGTCTATCTTGCGCACGCCCTCGGCCAGGACGGGCCCGTCGCGGAACACGGCGGCGTGGTCCTGCATGGTGCGCTGCATCTCCAGGCGCACGTCCGCCACAGACAGCGGCCCGTCCGCGTGGCGCACGGCGTCAAAGGCCGACAGCGCGGCCTCCGTCGCGGCCTGGGGCGCCGTGGGGGTCTCCGCGCCGGGGTCCACAGTCTGGATGCACCGCTGCGCCGCCGCGCGCCCGAAGACCACAAGGTCCAGCAGAGAGTTGGAGCCCAGGCGATTCGCGCCGTGGACGGAGACGCACGCGGCCTCCCCGATGGACATCAGGCCCGGCACCACGGCCCCGTCTGGCCCCGTGAGGACTTCCGTGGCCACGTTCGTGGGGATGCCCCCCATGTTGTAGTGCACCGTGGGCAGGACGGGGATGGGCTCCCGCGTGACGTCCACATTGGCAAACACCTGTGCGCTCTCCGCGATACCGGGCAGGCGGGCGTGGATGAGCGCGGGCTCTAGGTGCTCCAGGTGGAGGTGGATGTGGTCTTTTAGCTCTCCAACCCCCCTGCCCTCCCGTATCTCTATGGTCATCGCGCGGGAGACCACGTCCCGGGAGGCCAGGTCCTTCGCGTGCGGGGCGTAGCGCTCCATGAAGCGCTCGCCCTGCGCGTTGGTGAGGTAGCCCCCCTCCCCCCGGACCCCTTCGGTGATGAGGCACCCCGCGCCGTAGATCCCCGTGGGGTGGAACTGCACGAACTCCATGTCCTGCAGCGGGAGGCCCGCGCGGGCCACGAAGCCGCCCCCGTCCCCGGTGCAGATGTGCGCGCTTGTGCACGAGAAGTACGCCCGGCCGTAGCCGCCGGTGGCCAGGATGGTTTTTTTGGCGTGGAAGCGGTGGAGCGTGCCGTCCACGAGGTTCCACGCCAGGGCCCCCCGGCACGCGCCGTCGTCGCTGAACAGCAGGTCCAGCACAAAGAACTCTGTGTATATGTCTGCCCCGTGCTTCAGCGCCTGGGTGTAGAGCGTGTGGAGGATGGCGTGGCCCGTGCGGTCCGCCGCGGCGCAGGTCCGCTGGGCCGTGCCCTCGCCATAGCCCGTGGTCATGCCGCCGAACGCGCGCTGGTATATCCGCCCCTCCTTGGTCCGCGAGAACGGCACGCCATAGTGCTCCAGCTCTATGACCGCCGGGATGGCCTCCTTGCACATGTAGGCCACGGCGTCCTGGTCCGTCAGCCAGTCCCCGCCCTTAATCGTGTCGTACATGTGAAAGCGCCAGTCGTCCCCGTCGTTCATGTTGCCCAGCGCGGCGGAGATGCCCCCCTGCGCCGCCACGGTGTGGGAGCGGGTGGGGAACACCTTTGATATCAAAGCGGTTTTCAGATTCGCCTCCGCGCAGCCCAGCCCCGCGCGCAAACCCGCGCCCCCCGCGCCAATGACAAGGACATCGTAGGTGTGGTCGGTCAGGGGGTAAGATATTGAATTGGACATAAAAAAAACCTTCTTATATAAAAAGTTTTGAAAGTATTCCACCTACAAGGCCAGCTATTATTGATACTAAACCGAGTATGATTGATCCAAACCACTTGGGAAAAAATTTATCCTCATGGGATTTTATATTTTGTTCTGCGGTAGAAACTCTTACCTCTAAACCGTTAATTTTTTCTAAGAAGGTAGAAAATTTTTGATCTATATATTTATCCCTAAGATCTTTGTTTTCCTTTTCCAACTCGCGTTGATAATGTGTATCTGGTTTTGATTTTTCTTGTACTCTGTCATCACTCATTAAAATAGCCCTCCATTTTTTTCTTTGATGCGGAGAACTCTTCCTGTACCCGTTCAAGGGACTCCTGAAACTTGGAAATCTGAGTGACTATCAGGTTTTGCGAGTCAATGTCTCTGTGATAATTGAGAAGAATAAGAATTCCGTTTGTCGTACCGACACCTTTTCTTTCTATGCCACCTTTATTGATGGTGACGTTAATCAACATATCGTCCTCTTTATATACAGGTGCGATAGAGCCTCCATAAGCATCTTGAAATATAGGCGGAAAATGAGAAACAATTTTTTTCTTAATAATATCATCGGCATTCTCTGTTTTTATGATACAGTTGTAGTTTATCCCAACCGCCGATATATCCACTTCCTTAGACAGAAATTGCGACATATCTTTTACGACGTTAAAAAACTGACCATCTCCAGCATTTAGGTCTTCTAATGAGAGAACAATTTTGTCTGGATGGCCAATAAGCCGTGTATTGAGGTTGGAAAATACAATGACTCTTGGTAGTCCTTCACTGACAAACTGCGTATTATCAAAATCAACCCCCTTGATGATTTTTTGCTTCACTATATTGTTCAGATCAACATACCGTTCCATACCCACAAACGGCGTATCCTTGGCTATCCTTTGCACAAAGACGACGCTTCTCTCGTATAGCTCTATATGCAGTTTTTCCGTGCTCATGGGGTCCTCCTGTGACTCTAGGCCCCCTTATACCCCACCCCCGTCCGTGGGGCCATAGGCCCTCTTACGGGGCGGGCGGCTGGACTACCGCCCCCCGCCGGCGCACAGGGGGCGCGTGGGCCCGTGGCCGGGGAAGGGCGTGGCGGCCCAGCGGCGCAGCGTGTCCGCGTCCATGGCGGAGACCGCCGCTATGCGCGGGGCGTAGGTGGCGCAGAACACGTCCGGGCGCATCCGCGCGGCCTCCAGGGCGATGGCGTTGGAGAAGTCCGTCCGCAGGGCGCGCAGGGCCTCCTCGCTGCCCAACTTGCGCAGCATCACGGCGTCATAGCCACCGAAGACCGGGGCGTGACGGGCGGAGAAGGCCCGGTACGCGGCGTAGAGGTCCTGCCCCCCTGGGGCGCGGGCCACGTGCTGGCAGTTCAGGCCGATGACCATGAGTTCAGAGTGTATGCGGATGCCCTGCTCCGCCTCCGCCTCCGCAGCCGTGTAGCAGCCGGAGGCGTGGGCCAGACCGGGCAGGAGGAGGGCCGCCATGAGCACGAGGGCGAGTCTCATGCGCGCGAGGGTACACCCCCCTTGCGGGCGTGCCAAGGGGCCTGGAGGAGGTGACACGGGCCGGGCGGCGGCATAGAGTGGCCCGCATGTCCCCCGCGCCCCGCACCCGCCGGCACCCAGGGCGGCGGATTGCCCTGCTCACAGCCGCCGTCCTTGTGGGCTACTTCGCGTATCACCTGGCCCTGGGCGACCGGGGCGTCGCGCGCCTGCTGGACCTGAGGGCGGAGCGCGCCACCGCCCTGGCCGCGCACGACGCCGCCCTGGCCGCACAGGCCACGTGGGAGGCGCGCGTTGCGCCGCTGCGGGACGCAACCCTGGACCCAGACGCCGTGGAGGCGCGGGCGCGAGAGGTCTTGGGCTACCGCCGGGAGGGGGAACGGTCTTTCGTGGTGCCCTCGGCATGCCTGGAGGGGCCTGGGCCCGACCATAAAGGCCCAGCCAGCGCCCCTTGCCCATAGAGCACGCGGGCGCACGTAGCGCACGGGGAGGCGCATGGCCTATACAAAGGGGCATGACCTTCACCCCCGTTTTGGACCGCGTACGGTCGCCCGACGACCTGAAGGGTCTGTCGGACGCGGAGCTGTGCGCCCTGGCCGCCGAGGTGCGGGAGGAGGTCATCCGGGTTGTGTCCCAAACGGGGGGGCACCTGGGCGCGTCTTTGGGCGTGGTGGAGCTGACCGTGGCCCTGCACGCGGTGTTTGACACGCCTCGGGACGTGGTGATCTGGGATGTGGGGCACCAGGCGTACCCCCACAAAATCCTCACCGGGCGGCGGGACAGGATGCGCACGCTGCGGCAGGAGGGGGGCCTCTCGGGCTTCACCAAGCGGGACGAGAGCCCCTATGACCCCTTCGGCGCGGGGCACGCCTCCACCTCCATCTCTGCGGCCCTGGGCTTCGCCGCCGCGCGGGACCTTGCGGGCGAGGATACCCGCGTTGTCGCCGTCATCGGGGATGGGGCCCTTTCGGGCGGGATGGCGTATGAGGCCCTGAACAACGCGGGGGCAATGCGCTCCCGCCTCATCGTGGTCCTGAACGACAACGACATGTCCATCGCCCGCCCCACCGGGGCCATGGCCCGCTACCTCACAGGCCTTGCGGCCTCGGCGCGCTACCGGGGCGTGCGGGGGGCGATAAAGCGTGCCCTTATGCGCCTGCCACGTGCCCGCACCGCCATAGCCAGGGCGGAGGGTGCGGCGCGCGGGGCCCTGGGCGCCGGGACCCTCTTTGAGGCCATGGGGTTCTACTACATCGGCCCCGTGGACGGGCACGACCTCCCCCACCTGCTCCATGTGCTGCGGTCCTTACGCGACGCCCCGCCGGGCGGCCCCGTGCTCCTCCACGCCCGGACGGTCAAGGGCAAGGGCTACGCCCCCGCAGAACACGCGGCGGACGCCATGCACGGCGTGGGGCGCTTTGCAATAGAGACCGGGGCGCAGAAAAAGGGCAGCGGCAGGCCAACGTACACGCAGGTCTTTTCGGGTGCCCTCACCCGCGCCGCAGACCGGGACCCCAAGATTGTGGGCATCACCGCGGCTATGCCCTGCGGCACCGGCATGCGGGAGTTCGCCGCCGCGCACCCGGGCCGCATGTTCGACGTGGGCATCGCGGAGCAGCACGCCGTCACCTTCGCTGCGGGCCTAGCCGCCGCAGGGATGCGGCCCTTTGTGGCCATATACTCCACGTTCCTGCAGAGGGCATACGACCAGATTGCGCACGACGTGGCGATACAAAACCTCCCGGTGCGGTTCGCGATTGACCGCGCCGGGCCCGTGGGCGCGGACGGGGCGACGCACGCTGGGGCGTACGACATCGCCATGCTGGCCCCCCTGCCCGGCCTTGTCCTGATGGCCCCGGCGGACGAGGGGGAGCTGGCCCGCGCGGTGGCCACGGCGGCGGCGCACGACGAGGGGCCCATCGCCTTTCGCTTCCCCCGTGGCGCGGGGCCGGGCGCGCCGGTGCCTGACACCCCCGAACCCCTGGACATAGGCCGGGGCCGCGTGGTGCGGGAGGGTGCCTCGGGCGTCGCCATCTTGTCCTACGGCACGCGTCTGGCCGCAGCGCTGGAGGCCGCGCAGGCCCTGGACGCCACCGTGGCAGACGCCCGCTTCGCTAAGCCGCTGGACACAGACCTTGTGCGCCGCCTGATGGCCGCGCACCACACCCTGTTGACCATAGAAGAGGGCGCCACGACCGGGTTTGGTGCCCTGGTCCTGGAGCACGCGGCGCGTGCGGGCCTGCCGGGCCGCATTGTCCCCCTCACCCTGCCCAATGCGTTCCAGGACCACGCCACGCAAGGACAGCAACTTGCCGATGCGGGCCTGGACGCCTCCGGCATCATCGCGGCGGCGCGGGCGAATTAAGGCACGCGCTCCTGCTTAAGCCGTTCGTTTTCTTCGATTTTATTGCGGATCTCTTCCTCTTTAGATTCAAGATATACAACAGAATCACCAAAAATTTGATAAAATAGATTCAAAGTATCTTTCAGCACTTTAAAATCTTGATATTGTCTTTCATAATAATCAACATCGTACTGGTTATCTATGGAAAAATAAATGTTATGGACTTTTTGAGCGGCGCTTGCGGCTTTTTCTAAGAGAGAGTAGAATATAACCCGCGCCACCCCCAACTCACAGATAAGGGCCGCATAGCCCTCCAGGCACGCTTCGTCTTGGGGGTATAAATCGTCCAAAACACTGTTTTTGTTGGGACACAGGACATCGCCCATCTCTGATAATTCATAAAACAAACTTGTGAGTGCCTCGCTCGGGTCTTTCTTGGCACCCCGCAACAGCATTACAGGTTTAAATTTCACGAACTCGCACAGCCTTGCACCCCACTGTGCAGGGTCGTCAGCGGGCGGCCCCCCCCCCGCGTTTGTAGCGGCTGTCCGAAAATCGTTCATTGTGCGTGTCCTCCTCTGCGTCTGCGCCGTGGGTTACGGCTGTATAGATTGTCGCGCATTTTGTGCCAAGGAAAAATGGGTGCCCGCCGTCACGACCCCGGTGCGCGCTGGCCTATCACCCAAAACCCGTTGCGCCGCAGCTGCGGATAGCCTATAAAGCCCCCCTGGGGAAGCGCGGGCGTAGTTCAGTTGGTTAGAACGCTGGCCTGTCACGCCGGAGGTCGCGGGTTCGAGTCCCGTCGCTCGCGCCATTCCCCCCTTTTCCTCCGTTCATGACCGTTCGCCCAGGGCCGCAAAAACCCAAGGAAACATGGGGTTTAACGTCCCTGTGCGATGCCCTGCGTTCACTCAGGCCCGTTTACAACCGCTGAATTTGCGGGTACATTTCCGGGGTACGTGCAATCTACCCAGAAAGGATGTACCCGCATGGCCCTCACAAACACCCAGTGCCAGAATGCCAAGCCTCGCGCAAAGCCCTATAAAATGGCCGATGGCGGCGGACTGGTGTTGCTGGTCAACCCGAACGGCGCACGATACTGGCGCTTGCGGTATTACTGGCTGGACAAGGAAAAAATGCTTGGGCTGGGCGTCTATCCCCGCATGTCGCTTGCCCAGGCCCGCGAAAAGCGCGAGGAGGCCAAGAAACTGCTAGCGCAAGGTATGGACCCGTCCGCCGCCAAGAAGCAGGCCAAGCGGGATGCACGCGCAAACGCCGAAAACACCTTTGAAGCGGTAGCGCGGGAATGGCACGGCAAGAAAACGCAAATCTGGGCCCCACGCACGGGGGAGAAAATCCTGACCTATCTCGAAAACGACGTCTTCCCCCACATCGGCGCGCGACCCATTGCGGAGATTGACCCGCCCGAATTGCTGGACATGCTGCGCAAGATAGAGGCCCGCAAGGCGTACTACGCGGCCAACCGGATGAAGCAGGTCTGCGGCCAGATTTTCCGCTACGGCGTGGCCACAGGCAAATGCCCGCGCGACCCGGCGGCGGACCTAAAGGGGGCTCTGACCACGGCCAAGACGTGCCACCTCGCGGCCCTAAACATCAAGGATATCCCGGAGTTTCTCCAGAATCTGGACAGGAACGCGGCCCGGCTCTATCCACAAACGCGGCGGGGCATTCGCCTTTTGATGCTGACCGCCGTGCGGACAACCGAATTGATACGGGCAACCTGGGATGAAATTGACCTTGAAAATGCCGTGTGGGAGATCCCCGCCGAGCGCATGAAGATGGGCGCGCCGCACATTGTCCCCCTGTCCCGGCAAGTTGTGGTGCTATTTCAGGAACAACGGGAGGATACCGAGCACCTCACCACATCCTGGGTCTTCCCCAGCCAGCCGCGCCCGCGCAACCACATGTCCAACAACACCATCTTGCAAGGTATCAAGCGCCTGGGCTATGGCGGGCGCATGACCGGCCACGGCTTCCGCAGTCTGTTCATGACGACCCTCATGGAAGAACTCGGCTACCCCCACGAAATCCCCGATGCCCAGCTTGCTCACGCTAAGGGCAATAGCGTCCGCCGGGCCTACGACCGGACAAAATACCTGGAGCAGCGCAAGGGAATGATGCAGCGCTGGGCCGATTATGTTGACGCAATTGCGCACGGCAATACCGTCATAGTCGGCAAATTTGGCAAAACGGCATAGGGGGTGCCGGATGATAGAATCACACAAGAAAAATATCCCTTTTATCCAATCAGGAAAAGATATTTTTGATAAAGGCGCACAAGACAGAATCAAGGAAGATATGGAGCTCTTTGAAAAATTTGCCCAAGAGCTTGAACCTATCCCACTATTTTTTGAACCCACCAGAATATGAGAGCAAGGTCAACGAAACCTGACCATACTTTCATTTTTCTTTCCCATCGAATCACAAGTCTTTTGAACTTTAGTTGAAACCAAGCAAAAGTTCTTTCTACAACCCAGCGATGATTTTTACTTATATATTCGGCACCTTTTGTTGGATAATTACGATATGATATTTTATCTTTTATCCCCATATACTTTATAATATCTCTTAAATACTTTGCATCATAGCCTTTATCGGCGCACAAAACCTTTGGTTTCTTGGGCAAAATGTCCAAAAGCGGCTCAAGAAAAAGCCGCTCATCTTCGTTAGCCGGACCAGTATCTATAGACAAAGGCGCACCATTTTTGTCAACAATTAAATGAATAAGAACGCCTTTTCCTTTATAGCCATAGTCA
>JAERIN010000052.1 GCA_016757515.1 Alphaproteobacteria bacterium | reverse complement strand
ATATGGGGATAAAAGATAAAATATCATATCGTAATTATCCAACAAAAGGTGCCGAATATATAAGTAAAAATCATCGCTGGGTTGTAGAAAGAACTTTTGCTTGGTTTCAACTAAAGTTCAAAAGACTTGTGATTCGATGGGAAAGAAAAATGAAAGTATGGTCAGGTTTCGTTGACCTTGCTCTCATATTCTGGTGGGTTCAAAAAATAGTGGGATAGGTTCATTTACGAGGCGCAGACTCGCCTTGAATCTGATATTTTATGGAGACAGCCGGACGCGGTGGCGCAGCACCTGATACGACATTTCCGAGAATCTGCTCTCGCCCTCGCGCACGGCAAGCACTTTTAAGTATACGGATATAACCGGTCTTACCCGCCCCATTGTCGCCATAGACAACGGTAAGGCGCGGGCCGAACATCAAGGTCTGGCTCTCCGCGAGTGCATTGACGCCCTTATCGTGAAAAATCGAGTCGAGCGATACGACACCTCGTGCGGCACCGGTGTCAGGAATATGCCGAGCAGCCAAAGGATCGCCCGCACTCGGCTCTGCGAGGCCATAACCACTCTTGCAGATTTCGGCCAAGGGTGAAATGTCATCTGCGGTGATTTCGCCCTTTTCGACAAGGCGACGGAGAGCATCACGTTGCCAAGCCGGGCGATCCGCAGACCATGCCAAGATTTCCCCCAAGACACTCATAGGGAAGTGCTCCCGATAATCATTCGACAGCCTCCTTCGCAACCACCGTATCATAAAGCCCGTAATGTGCGAGTCCTTCATGACTTTCAATGCCTGTGTAGCGTAGAGAGGCGTCCTCATACCTTCGGAATGCAAAGACCGCTTGGTTCATCTGCTCAGTATTAAACACGCGCAACCTCACCAAGAGATGAAAATCTTGAACCGTCAGCCCAGTCACAGCGCGAAACAGATCGGGCTCGATCTTGGTGATGACGTCTTGCAAAGTGTTTTCGCGAAAGTCTGTGAGATACATAAAAGCTGGGATTCGGGTTGCAAATTTGATAAGTTTTTCCTGTACCATCTTGCGTTTGGTCTTGAACTCTTTTTCCTCTGCGCTGAGTTCCTTCTTTTCCTTCTTTGAAAGGGGTTCTTCTTTTGACTTGTTTTTCATTTTTTTTATGTTTTCGCTTTTGTTGATGATGGTCTCAAGCACGTTGTCGCCCAAGGTTCGCCACCCCTCAATGCGCCCCATGGCCTGCATAGCCTCTTCATTTTCCAGGATGCGGCGCAGCGTGTCGTTGTCCACATTCACCAATTGGGCGCTCTCCCACTTCCGGGCGAGCAGCGTTCCCGTCGTGCCAGCCATTGCAATATCAAGAATGCCGCCCGCATCGACCTGCGTCATATTCGCGCCGTCATAGGCCAGAACAGGCAAAAAATTTACCAATTCGCGCAGCGCTGTTTCAGGATTCGCTTCGCCAGGCGCCAGACCCATTCCGTAATCGCTGAGCTGGCGCAGAGCCCGTGTGGGCGCAAAGTCAAAGACAAAGCACACAGGTTTTATGACCTCTTCCTCATTCGGATTGTCGCCGTGCGGATTCCTGATACTCCATGGCGACTGCACCCGAAATGCAGCCTGGAAATACGTCTCAGGGCTTCTGAGGTTACGCAGCATCAGAATGCTGGACCACTGCTTGACCGTCACGCCTGTGGTCAGCTTCCCGCATGAGAGCGTAATCGTCTTGCTCTCAAACCCGCTTCCTATGGCGCGGCGTACCGGTGGCAGAGCATCCAGCCCAATTCCCGCTTGCACCCCCGCTGCCACGATGACCGTATAGTCATGCCAGAAGGTGTTGTGTCGTTCGCCGAGCAAATTCGCCATCGCGCGGCAGGCCGCCACATTGGGCAAGAACCAAAACGCATGCTGTAGGTAGGGCAGCAGCCGCGTGTCCGAATACGGGAAAGGCGCGCGCGTGCCCGTCTTTAAGTACTCGTGCGACTTGGGCGCATATTGCCCACGAAGAATATCCAGCCATTTCTGCACATGATCTTTGTGCTTAAAGTGCGTTCTCTTTCCTTCTCCCGATGCCTCAAAAAAGGCATTCAAGTCGAACTCGTCAAATTCTCCCGCACTTGCTATGGACACCAACTCATCCGGCATCTGATAGGTCAGGAGCCGCATCTGCGGAAGCGCACCGTAAGGGTTTCTTTCACCGGGACACTGCTCTGCGAATGCAGATTTCTCGCGCTGTTCGTCTGTATAAGTCCAGTTAAAGATTTGTTCTTCAATGAATTCCCCTGTCGCCAATGCCCTAAACGGCGTGCCGGAAAGGTAGAGATATGCCCGCGTGGTAATAGGAAGAAATTCACTCGATGAGATGGAAAGGTCTTCGTTTATTTTCTCCAGCCCCTCGGCGTATTCTCGCCTAGATTCCTTCTTCGCAACAGTTTCTTCCTCCCCCTCGAACAGCTCCTTGGCGGTATCGCGCCACGCGCCAAAGTGGTATTCATCAAAAACTACCAAGTCCCAGTTCATCGTGTGGAGCCATGTGTTCCTGGCCTTAATGTGTCCCTGCGCGTCTCGGCCAATCAGATCCTGGAACGAGCCAAAATACACTAAGGGCTTGTCCCTTGGAATCTGTGTGGGATCGCCACCACAAGCGCGGGAAAGGTAGCGCCAGCCCTCAAAATCCGTATGGCTCTCCAGGTCCGTTTGCCACGCATCTTCCACGGCGGGTTTAAAGGTGACAACCAAAACTCGTCTTGCCCCCAGTTTCTTGGCCAATTGGTACGCGGTAAAGGTTTTTCCAAAGCGCATCTTGGCATTCCAAAGAAATCGTGGCACGGCGTTTTTATTCTCGGCCCAGATGCTCTGGAAATAGGCAAAGGTCTTGTCCGCCGCTTCCCGCTGCTCCGCACGCAGCGGGAAGGTCTGATCACGCGTGCCCGTAATCACCTCCCCCTTGTGCAGGGCAATCAGCGCCGCGCGCACATCTTTAACACCACAGCGCACCCATTCCCCAAACGGATTGTCAAAGCCCTTGCGCCGCAACGCGGCCCGCAGATCATGGTCGCTGATGACACTGCCATCCTCGCGCTCGGCGCTCTCGTCCACCTCAATGCGATAGTTGGCAATGCCTGCGGTCTTGAGCTGCTCGGCCACGCGCCGCCGCACATCGCGGGTGGTCTGCCCCACCTTCAGCAAACCCTCATGCGCCGCATCCGCAATCGCATACGCATAGATGCGGGGCCGCACCTGTGGCCTGGGCGTCAGGATTTCCTCAATAGGCTTAGACATCGTCGCCCTCGTCTTCTTCTGCGGCGGCATCAAACAATTCGCCGTCGTGCTCTGCGACCTGGGATTCAACAAAGGCAACCTCTTCACTTGTGAAGCCATAGCGCTTATAGAGCTTTGAGTCTGTCCATTTTTGGTTCAACGGCAAGTCCGGCACGAAACCATAGACATCCCGCGTGGCGTGTTGTGTGACCTTGCGCAGAGAGACCAAAAAACGCACAAGGCGGGTTTTAAGGTATCTGGCATAATACTGCGCCTCTTGTTCCGTCTCAAAAACTCCTGCGACCAGATAAGTCTCCGTACAGGCGGTGCCCGGTTCCGCGATAATGGGTTTACTCAAGAACTTTGTCTCTACCGCCGCGCTGGTGCCTTGAACGGCCGTCATAAGTATTTTCCATTTATCAATCCATTGCGGGTTGACCACAATGTCTTGGCGCTCAACATAGCCAACGCGCTGATTGGCAAAGAGCTTAACGGGATCTGTCAGTCTGGCCGCTGAGGCCTTTCCTGCGAAGTTGGTGGCAAAGCCAAACGGTTTACGACTGGATACGCGCCGGTCAAGCGTTGGCTCGCCTTTTGCCTTGACCTTCTCTAGGATGGGCACGGCCTCATTGCGGCGCACCAGAACGTCATAGGCATCCAGGTGGCGCGCCACGGCGGGCCCGGTTGGCTTGCCCTCCCAAATGGTTTGCACCTCACACGGGCCGTTATGCTCACGACTCCACAGGAAATAGGAAATGCCGCCGCGGATTTTCACGCCCGGAAAGCCCTCATACAGTTTTGGGTGGTCTATGATGGCCTTCATGCGCTTGTCCGCGAGCATACGCTCACGATACTTGTCCAGCCCCTTGCCGCCGGCCATCCAGCGCGATGGCGTGACCATGATCAGATAGCGCGGATCCAGCGTCTTGGCCTGCTCTACGAACAGGTGGTAGATGGGCGCGGCGCTTTTACCAAAGCCGCCATCGTCCAGTTGGTACGGCGGATTTCCAATGATGACGTCAAATTGCATGGTCCCTCCAAAGATGTCGTTGATACGGGTTTGGATATCGTCCGTGTGGATGAAGGCATAGGCGTGGGTTTCCTGGTCCTCGCCGCGGTCCAGCGCCCTTTGGCTCGCGCCACAGAACCGGCACTTGCCGCCCTCCCAGCTGTGCTCTGTGCGTTCAAACCAGATATTGCCCTGTTCATGGGCAAAGGACTTAACAATGGAGTGCGGGCCGTTGGCGAATTTGCTACAATACACGCTGCGCCGGGCCAGAAGGCTGGTGAGCTGTGTGATGCCGATACCATAGACCTGCTTGGTCAGGATGTGGGTGACGCGCGCCTGTAGGTCGGGTATTTGGTCCTTGAGGCCCGCCGTCAAGCGTCCCGTGATTTCGCGCAGGAAAACGCCGCTTTTGGTAAAGGGGTCCAGGAAGCGCGCGGTGCTGTCGGTCCAAAGGTTGGCCCCGCTGTGGTCGGCCGCCCATGCGGCGGCCAGTGTGTCCAGCATGCGGTTGGCGAACTCCGGCGGGGTGAAGACTTCGTCGTTGCTGAGGTTGGCGATGCAGGTCAGGACGTCGGGATTGCGGCCCCGCAGGGCGAAGGGGGCTTTGGTCATGCGTCCTCCTGCCGGGATAGGGCGGCCAGTTCGCCTATACCCATCGGCGGCCAGATATTGATGGGTGTGAATATCTCATGTTTGCCCAGGCGTGCGAAGAGGGAGCCTTCGGCGCTAAAAGACGCGGAGTGCGTGAGGATGTCAAAGCGGAAGTCACGACGCTGGAACTTGCCTTTGCCGAGATAGCCCCATTCGGCGAAGGTGATGGGCTCGCCGTCATGGGCCCGCATAGTCAGGGCGTCGCCATGCACGATATTGACCGATAGGACAAAACTGGCGGCGCGGTAGAGGTCATCCGCCTCATTAAGGCCGAGGTACTGGGCAAAAATCTCGATCAGATTGGCCCGACATTCGGCGATATTGTCGGGCAAAATCTCAATGCCATACAGACACACCAGGCCAAGCAAGGCATAATGTCTCTTTTCAAAATCGCAATCGCTGTATTTGGATTCAACTGCCAAGAGCTTTCGGTGCAGCACCTGAACTAAAAAATTCCCGCTTCCGCATGCCGGCTCTAAGAAACGGGAGTCAATGCGCTCGGTCTCGTCCTTAACCAAGTCCAGCATGGCTTCAACCATCCATGCGGGGGTGAAAACCTCCCCATGGTCGATAACACGTTTTCTTGATTTAATAAGATTCATAAGTTCTGCTTCTCTTGTCATCACGGCAACGCGTACCACGTCGAACGCCCACCACCGTGGCGCACAAGGAGGCCCTTTTCAACCAGTGAGGCGAATGTCGCCTTGAGCGTGTTGGGGCTCGCGCCGGTCTCGCGCACCATGTCGCGGGTCGTGACACGGCCTTGGCTCTGCACATAATCCAGGATTTTAACGGCCAGATCGGACAGGACGGCCAGCGCATTTTTCTCGCGCTCCACCTTTACGGCCAGATTGCGTTTTTGGTGCTGCAGGGCGCGCAGAAAAAACACAAGCCAAGGTTGCCAGTCCGGCGCGTCGGTACGGATGGTGCCTTGGGTCTGGCGCAGGGCCAGATAATACCCCTCCTTGCTGCCCTCAATCACGCTTTCCAGCGATGCATACGGCACATAGGCATAGCCCGCCTGCAGCAAGAGCAACGTGGTCAGAACGCGGCTCAGGCGCCCGTTGCCGTCCTGAAAGGGGTGGATTTCCAAGAAGGTGACGATAAAGACGGCGATGATCAGGAGGGGATGAAGGCGACCCAATTCGCGGGCATCTTTCAGCCACGCGACCAGCTCCTCCATCCGGCGCGGCGTGTCAAAGGGCGTGGCCGTCTCAAATACGACACCAATCATCTGCCCGCCGGCGTCAAAGGCCCCCACATCGTTGCGCAGCGTCTTATATGCGCCGCGATGCCGCGCGTCCTTGGTGCTATGGCGCAAAAGGTCGCGGTGCAGTTGTTTGATATGGTTCTCCGTGATGGGAATGTCAGCCCAGGCGCGGAAGACGGTTTCCATTACCTCGGCATAGCCGGCGACCTCTTGCTCATCTCGACCTCTGAACTGTTTGATTTTCAGGTTGGCCAGCAGGCGCCCCACCTCGCGGTCGGTCAGTTTGCTACCCTCAATGCGGGTGGAGGAGCCAATGCTTTCAATGGTGGCCACATGGCGGAGCGCGCGCAGGCGTTCGGGCGCAAGGGTGCCAAGGGCCCGCCAAGCGCCCTTAAACTCGTCAATTTCGGTGATGAGGGCCAAGATTTCGGGCGTGATCTGGATGGTATCCGTTTGCATGATACCCGAATATATACCCGATTACGCCCGATTGTCAACCCGAATAGTTGCCGGATTGTACCCGATACGCCCCACTCTGTTAGTGCCCGCAGGAGCGCCGCTGTGGAGGGCTAAAGCAGGATAGCTCCGGCGAGATCCTCCCGCCCGAGTCCCACAAACTCCCGCAACTGCCCCCGCACCGTGGCCAGAGCGGCAAAGCGCGGGCAGGTGGGGTTAGCATCCAGGGCTTTGGCATCGCGCTTTAGTCTATACCACTGGTGGCTGGGCAGGGCCATAGCAGCGCGGGCGGCGCGCTGGCCAAGGGCTTGGCAGGTGGTGATAAAACCTAAGAGTTGCAGCACGCTGCCTGGACGCTTGCGTGGGAAAGCGGCGCGGATGGTGTGGAGCGCCCGCTCGGTGTTCTTGGTATCGATCTGCATCATGTACAGGCCGTCGGTGATGACCTTCCAGTAGTGCATCAGGATCGCGCGGGACAGGTCGGGGCTGAACAGCGCGGCCAGCGTGGGGGCATAGGCAAAGCCCAGTGTCCCGCACAGGCTTTTGCATTTCCTGGCCGTCAGGCGTACCTCAAAGCGCAGAACTTCGGGCTTGCGCGGGGCGGTGGCAAAGAGGTCGCCCGCGCCGTCGTAGTCGGCCGCGGCTCCGCGTTTTGCGCCGTATTTAGCGGCCTGTTCCAGGTCCTTGACCTTGTCATAGAGCGCGATTTCATAGCTGCCCGCGTGGTATTTGGCCATTTGCCCGCCGTTACGAAAATCGGTTTGGGTGAGGTCCAGTTGCGCGGATAGGTCCAGCTTTTCCAGGGCCTGGATGACCAGAAAGCAGGGCGTTGTGCGTTCGAGCAAAATGTTCTTGGAGTAGTGGATCGCAGATACCTGGGCTGCCTCGAGCGCCTCCGGAAACACGCCGACCCCCATGACGTCGAGAGCCTTGTGCAGTTCTGTGATCACGAGGGGTAGATCAGCGCGCCCGCGCAGCTCCTCGAAGTTGTTGTCAAAGAGTAGCTTTGGGGCAGAGAACTCTATCTTGAGTACGGGCGGGCGGTAGGGCGGCTTCAAGAGCGTCAGGCGGGGCTTGTAGCCCGTGGCCTTGTCGGCCTTGGAGGGGTTGTAGATGGCCTTGACCATCGCGCCGCCGCCCAGCGCCGGGCTGCGCAGCATCGCCGCGTGAGGCGAGAAACGTTCGGGCGCGCGCAGGCGCACGTCACGTTCAGGGATAGTCAGGACGATCGTGTCGAGCATGGGCCATTACTGCGTTCAGTTTGGTGAAAATCGCGGCCTCCAGGGCCTTGCCCGCCGCGCGGGTGATGGGGTGGTGCAGGCGCAGTGCGTCCTTGCCGCCCTGCTTGGTGGGGTAGGTCAGGCGGTAGCCAGAGCCGTCCCGCTTGGCATGCACCCCAATCCCGCCCAGGTACAGCGCCCCCCCCACGACCAAGGACGCAAAGCCGATCAGGCCGTTGCGGGGCTTGATCAGGACGATCTCCACTTCACTTATTTTCATGACTGGGCCCTTTCTCTTTGGTTTCGGGAGCACTTGCGCCTTTGACTTCGGGCCGGGTGTGGGGTAGAGTGGGGATAGGCCCTGTGGCCGCCACTTCCCCCGGTAAGCGGAGCCGGGCTGATGGAGGCCAGGGCAGGGCCCTATCCTTGTTCGTGTAGAGCAAGCGGCCTGCCGCAACCTGTTCTGCAAACCAGGCCTGCCGATTTTTGCCGTAGACACTGGCCACCCAATTGACGCGGGTGTGTTTGTGCCACCGGTCGGGATGCAGAGCCGCGATCAGGCCATGGCCGTTGGCATTGTGCGCGCCCAAGGCGGCCACAAGCGCCGCAGGGTCGGTGGCCGAGCGGAACACCAGGACAGGCGCTTTCAAGAGGCTGGGCAGGGTCTTGATGGTTGGCACCGCGATGCCATGTCGCTGCGCGATCTTGCGTAGGGTGCTTTGGGTCATCACCAGCGCGGCATCAGGGGCCCCGAGGGCCCGATAGACCACCGGCGTGGGGCCGAGGGTCAGGACAAAATCACGCGGCGCGCGGCGGGCCAGCACCAGATCCACCTGCCGTGCGAAGGGGGCGCTACGCATGGCAGGCCTCACTTTCGGCAGGTGTGAGGGGTGCGATCTTTTCCCGTTCATTGACCTTAAGCAGGAGCGATACAAACCCGGTCAGGTTGCGATGCGCCTCGATGGCCTGCGCGCGCGCGCGCGGCGCATGGCGGCTCAGGGCTTCATGAAATTGGTCCAGGCGGTTCATCACATCGTTCCCGTGCTTTCCCGTTCAGTTTGGGAAATCGGGGGTGTGTGAATGGGTGTGTTGAGCGCGTGAGAATCCGCATGAAATTGCAAAAACCGCCCTATGGGCAGTCGATTAAGCGGTTCTGGTGGAGCAAAACATCAGAGCTCTATCCAGTAATTGCCACGCCCATCGGTCTGTAGGAGCGTGCCCCATGCGGGGTGTTGACCATCTTTTGACCGGAAAATACCGCTTAGACGTTTTTGCGATGAGTTTGCCTCAGCCAGAATCTGGTCCTGATGCATGAACCTATCCCACAATTCGGGATTCACAATGGTTGGCATATGTGATTCTATTGTTTTGGTTGATTCGCAAACCAAAACAAAGAGACAGAAATGCCAAAATTTATTGAATTAGGCGACGATCATTGGGCCATTTTTCAAAGAATTTTCCCAGAAAATCAAAAGAAAAGAGGGCGCGGTATGCAACGCGCTGACTTAAGAAAAACCTTAAACTCTGTGCTCTATATTTTGATAAATGGCTGCAGATGGGCAGATTTAACACGAAATACAGACATCTATACCTCAAAATCCAGCGCCCACCGCGCTTTGCAAAGGTGGAAAGAAGACGGCACATTGGAAATAATGAAAAGACATATTTTAGTATTGTCAGACTATAAAAGAAAAATAAACTGGGGCCACGCAAGTATAGATGGCTCTTTTTTCCCCTGGGAAAGGCGGAGGACAGGGCGTTGACTATGGCTATAAAGGAAAAGGCGTTCTTATTCATTTAATTGTTGACAAAAATGGTGCGCCTTTGTCTATAGATACTGG
>JAERIN010000051.1 GCA_016757515.1 Alphaproteobacteria bacterium | reverse complement strand
GTGTCAGGCGTGACGCCCGTGCGTGTGCGGAACTGGCCGCTGCGGATCAGGGCTGAGCTTGTGCAGGGGCCTCCTGTCCCCTTACGTCACTGAATCACAGATGATTCCCCCCGTGAATCCCCCCTATGCGGCCACTTTCGCAACGGGTCTAATCCTTTTTATGCAGCCGCGCTTTTGGTCCCGGCCTTCTCACGCAAGGCTTTGGTGGCGGCGACCATGTTGGCCAGGGCAGGCTTGACCTCCGCCCAACCGCGCGTCTTCAGGCCGCAGTCGGGATTGACCCAGATTTGATCGTCGCGGAGCACGTCGCGCGCCTTGTCCAGCAAGACCACCATGTCCTCCGTCGGCGGCACGCGGGGGGAGTGTATGTCATACACCCCAGGGCCGATCTCGTTTGGGTACTTATAGGTCACGAAAGCGTCGAGCAGCTCCATGTTGCTCCGGCTGGTTTCAATGGAGATGACGTCCGCGTCCATCGCGCCGATGCTCTCAATAATATCGTTGAACTCCGAGTAGCACATGTGCGTGTGGATCTGCGTGGCGTCATCCACGGTGCACGCGGTGAGCTTGAACGCCTCCACGGCCCAGGCCAGGTACTCCTGCCAGTCGCTTTTGCGCAGGGGCAGCCCCTCACGCAGGGCGGCCTCGTCAATCTGGATGACCTTGATGCCGGCCTTCTCCAGGTCCGCGACCTCATCCCGCACAGCCAGGGCGATTTGCATGGCCGTGCGCTCGCGCGGCTGGTCGTTGCGCACAAAGGACCACTGCAGCATCGTGATGGGTCCGGTGAGCATCCCCTTCATCACATGGTCCGTGCAGCTCTGGGCGTATTTGGCCCAGTCAACGGTCATGGGCGCGGGGCGGTCGACATCGCCGAAGATGATGGGGGGCTTGACGCAGCGGGAGCCGTAGGACTGTACCCAGCCGTTCTGCGTGAAGGCAAAGCCGGAGAGCTGCTCCCCGAAGTACTCCACCATGTCGTTGCGCTCGGCCTCCCCGTGCACGAGGACGTCTAAGCCCACTTCCTCTTGGTAGTCCACGACGGCCCTTATCTCGGCCTTCATGGCGGCCTCATACGCATCGCGATCTATCCGTCCCGCCTTATAGTCCGCCCGCGCTTTGCGAATCTCCTTGGTCTGCGGGAACGACCCGATGGTCGTCGTGGGGAACGGGGGCAGTTTCAGCGCAGCCTTCTGCGCCTTTATGCGCGCGGCAAAGGGGCTTTTGCGGCTTTTCATACTGGGCGTCACGGCCGCCAGGCGGGCTTGTACGTCCGGGTTGTGGATACGCGCGGACGTTTTGCGGGATTCTTGCGCCTTGTCCGACGCGGCCAGGAGATCGGCGATCTCCGCGCGGGGCTTGGACAGGGCCACGACCTCGTCCACCTTTTGCTTGGCGAAGGCGAGCCAGGACTTTATCTCCGCGTCCAGCTTTGTTTCTGCGTCCAGGTCCACCGGGCTGTGGAGGAGGGAGCAGCTTGGCGCGACGCACACCTTGTCGTCTCCCAGGGCGGCCACGGCCTCCTCCACAACGGCCAGAGAGGCCGAGAGGTCATTGCGCCAGATGTTCCGCCCGTCCACGATGCCCAGGGACAAGCCTTTGCCCGTTTCCTTGGCCTTGGCCAGACAGTCCTTGAACTGCCCCGGCGCGCGGACCAGGTCTACGTGGATGCAGTCCACGGGTAGGGAGAAGGCAAGGTCCAGGTTGTCCCGCAGACCCCCGAAGTAGGTGGTCAGGAACACCTGAAGGCCCGAATCGGCCAAGGCGGCATACGCCGCCTTGTACGCCGCACGCTGGACGTCCGTAAGATCCGTGACCAGGCACGGCTCGTCCATCTGGACCCAGGTTGCCCCTGCGGCCTTCAGGCGGGACAAGACCTCTTTGTACACAGGCAGGACCGCGTCCAGAAGAGACACGGGGTCAAAGTCCTTGTCCGGCGACTTGGCCAGGGACAGGTACGTCACCGGGCCGACAAGCACGGGCAGTGCGTTCTCGCCTGCCTCCGCGAACTCGTCAAAGATCTTCGTGGCGGACACTGAAAACGCCTGATCGCGGGTCAGCTCTGGCACGATGTTGTGATAGTTGGTGTCAAACCACTTGGTCATCTCCATGGCCGTCGCGTTGTCGCGCCCCCGGGCCATAGCGAAGTAAGTGTCCAGGTCCACCGTGCCGCCGGTCCAGCCGTACCGCGCGGGCACTGCGCCCAAAAGGCAGGACATGTCCAGCATCTGGTCATAGAGGGAAAAGTCGTTCACAGGCACATAGGGCACGCCCGCGTCGCGCATCAGGGCCCAGTGCCGCGCCCGCAAATCCTTAGCCGCAGCCAGCAGCTCCGCCGCGCTGATTTTGCCTTTCCAATAGGGCTCCACCAGGTTCTTTTTTAGCTCTCTGTTTAGGCCAATGCGGGGGAAGCCAAGGATAAGTGGAAGGGGCATAGGTGAGATCTCCTTGTTTCTGTGTGGATGTTCCTTGCTGAAGGGAGCATATAGCCCGCCAGGGGCACAGAGTAAACCCCCCGCGCTGCGACAACGCGGGCCTGTACCTCCCCGCGCGGGTGGTCTATAAGCCCCGGCCATGACGCGCAACCCGCTGCACAAAGGGCCCGAGCCTGGGGAGATTCGCAACATCCTGCTGTTCGCGGTGGTGGCCCTGGCGTTCTACTGGGCTTGGGATGTCTATGTCCTGGCCCCCCGGCGGGCGGTGGCGGAGCAAGCGGTGCAGGAGGCTGTCCAGCCTGCCGTGCCCGCGCCGGAGCCCATTTCGCGGGAAGAGGCCCTGGCAGCCTCGGCGCGCGTGCCCTTTAGGAATGGCGCGGTGGAGGGGAGCATATCCCTAACCGGCGGGACGGTGGACGACCTGTCCCTCGCCCGCTACGCCCAGACCCTGGAGGGGGGGGAGCCCGTCACCCTCTTGTCTCCGCGCGGGACGGCTTTTGACAGGGCCCTGTCGTGGGGTTGGGTGGGGGACGGCGTGGCCCTGCCGGACGCGGACACGACCTGGACCGCGCCGCAAGGGGCGGTTCTCACGCCCGCAAGCCCCGTCACCCTCACCTGGGACAACGGCGCGGGCCTGATATTCCGCCGGACCATAGCGCTGGACGAATATATCACTGCCCCCAAGAGCGACGATGCTGATATGCACACAACGCACGATCAGGGGGAGTCATCGGGATTTACGCTTTCGTGGGTATGGGATTTTTTGGGTTTGTTTGCTCCAAGGAAGGTCCAAAATCGTTACGTGTTCACCGTCACGCAGGAGGTGGAGAACAGAGGGACGGAGCCCGTGACGCTCCACCCCTTCGCGCGGGTGGCGCAGAGCGGCGTGCCCCCCGGATCTACGGACAGCTGGATCCAGCACGAGGGGCCCCTGGGCTTCGTGGGTGGCAAGCTGGTGGAGGAGAACTACGGCACAGTGGCCGAGGCAAGCGCCTGGACCCAGGAGGCGGCGGAGGGCTGGGTTGGCATCACGGACAAGTACTGGCTCACCGCCCTCATCCCCCCGCAAGGGGAGGCCACGGGCTTTGCCTTCCGCCACGCAGGGGGGCGCTATCAGGCCGACACCATCGGCCAGGCCGTGACGGTGGAGCCGGGGGCCACAGCGGCCTACACCGCGCACGCCTTCGCCGGAGCAAAAGAGGTCACGCTTCTGGACGCCTATACCAACAGCATCCCCGCACCAAAGCTGGACCTGGCCGTGAACTTCGGCTGGTTTTGGTTCCTGGCCAAGCCGTTTTTCTACCTCCTCCACGGGCTGTACACCCTGGCAGGCAACTTCGGCGTGGCCATTATCCTGATGACCCTCATCGTCCGGGGTGCGGCCTTCCCCCTCACCAATACAGCCTACCGCTCTATGGCGCACATGAAGCAGGTCGCCCCGCAAATCCTGGCCCTGCAAAAGCGCTATAAAGACGACCGCGCCGCCCTGCAGGCCGAGATTATGAAGATTTATGAGAAGGAGGGCGTGAACCCCATGGCCGGGTGCATGCCCATCCTTGTCCAGATCCCCATATTTTTCGCGCTGTACAAGGTGCTCTACGTCACCATAGAGATGCGCCACGCGCCCTTTTTCGGCTGGCTGCAAGACCTGTCCGCGCCCGACCCAACGAGCGTCTTTAACCTCTTTGGCCTCATCCCCTGGGACCCCCCTTCCCTTTTGCAGATTGGCGTCTTGCCCCTCATCATGCTGGCCGCCCTCATCGTGCAGAAAAACCTCAACCCCCCGCCGCAGGACGCGCTGCAGCGGGACCTGCAGAACTACTTCCCCTTCATCATGGTGTTCATGCTGGCCCACTTCCCGGCGGGCCTGGTGCTCTACTGGGCGTTTTCGTCCATCTTCACCGTGGCGCAGCAAATCGTCATCATGCGGAATATGGGCATGGAGATACACCTGTTTTCCAAGTCCAAGGCCGAGGAGGCGCTGGAGGAAAACCTGGGCCACATAGGGCACATCGGGGAGGAGAAAAATAAAAAATGACCGACCACCTGACCGCGCTGGAGCACAAGTCCATCCACATCATCCGGGAGGCGTACAACCGCGTCCACCCGCTGGCCATGCTGTGGTCCATTGGCAAGGACTCCACCGCCATGCTCTGGCTCGTGCGCAAGGCGTTCTACGGCCGCGTGCCCTTCCCGCTCGTCCTGCTGGACACGGAGCAGGAGATGGACGAGGTCTATGCCTTCCGCGACCGCCTGATTGCCGAGTGGGACTTGCCCTGCATCAACCACCCCTGCCCGCCGGAGGACGAGATGGACCCGACCCTGCCGCCCAACACGCGCGCGGCGATGCGCAAGACCGAGGGGCTCAAGACCCTGCTAGAGAAGGAAAAGTATCGCGGCATCATCGCCGGCATCCGCCGGGACGAGCAGGCCATGCGCGCCAAGGAGCGCGTGTTCAGCCCCCGCTCCATGGACGGCGCGTGGGACTTCAAGGACCAACCGCCAGAGTTCTGGGATCAGTACAAGACCGACATCCCCGACGGCTGCCACCTGCGCATCCACCCCATCTTGCACTGGAGCGAGGTGGACATCTGGCGCTACCACGCGCGCGAGGGCATCCCGTTTTGCGAGCTCTACCTCGCGCGCAGGGAAGAGGGCGAGGGTGACGGCGAGAGCGGAGGCCGGATGATGCGCTACCGCTCCCTGGGCGAGAAGAACATCACAAAGCCCGTGGAGAGCCCCGCGTCCACGATTGATGAGATTATCGCAGAGCTGGAGACCACAAAGACCTCTGAGCGCGCCGGGCGGGCGATGGACAAAGAGACCGAGGATAGCTTTGAGCGCCTGCGCGCTAAGGGGTATATGTAGGGGCCTACTGTAGGCGCTCTTCCCAGGCTTTTGCGCATGCTATAGCCTTGGCGCGCCCGCCCCAGCTTTTTGAGGAACGCCCGCCATGACCACACAGACCCGCACAGAGACAGACACACTGGGACCCGTGGAGGTCCCCACCGAGGCCCACTGGGGCGCGCAAACAGAGCGAGCCCGGCGCAACTTCGCGGGCGGGGGGGACGCAGCGGAGGCCATGCCACAGCCCCTCATCCGCGCGCTCTTGGAGGCCAAAATGTGTGCCGCCAAGGCCAACATGGGCCTGGACCTGCTACCGCGCCGCCTGGGGGAGGCCATTGTCCAGGCGGGGGAGGTCCTCCTGGACGAGGCGGACCTGATGCAGCACTTCCCCCTGCCCGTGTGGCAGAGCGGCTCTGGCACGCAGACGAACATGAACGCGAATGAGGTCCTGGCCTCCCGCGCGAACGAGATTTTGACGGGCACGCGAGGCGGGAAGGATCCGGTGCACCCAAACGACCACGTAAACCTGGGCCAGTCCTCCAACGACACCATCCCCACGGCCATGCACATCGCGGCGGCGGCGGAGGTGCACCACGAGCTGCTCCCCGCGCTGGAGCACCTGCACGCCGCGCTGTACGGGAGGGCGCAGGAGTTTGCGGACATTGTGAAGATCGGCAGGACGCACCTGCAGGACGCCACGCCGCTCACCCTGGGGCAGGTCTTTTCCGGCTATGCGGCGCAGATCGCGGGTGGCATAGAGCGCATGAAGGCGGCCCTGCCGGGCCTGTACGTCCTTGCGCAGGGGGGGACCGCCGTGGGCACGGGCATAAACACGCACCCGGCGTTTGCGGCGCGGTTTGCGGAGCAGATTTCTGTGACAACGGGCCTGCCCTTCACACCCGCGCCGAACTTCTTTGAGGCCCTGGCCGCGCACGATGCCCTGGTGCACCTGTCTGGCGTCCTCAACGTCCTGGCCGCGTCCTGCATGAAGATCGCCAACGATATACGCCTCCTGGCCTCTGGGCCGCGCTGCGGCATTGGGGAGATTGCACTGCCCGCGAACGAGCCGGGGTCCTCCATCATGCCGGGGAAGGTTAACCCCACCCAGTGCGAGGGCCTGACAATGATCTGCGCGCAGGTGATGGGGGGCCACGTGGCGGTGACCATAGGCGGGGCCTCTGGGCACTGTGAACTGAACGTGTTCAAGCCGCTTATTATCGCGAACGTGCTGCGCAGCGTGCGCCTTCTGGCCGACGGCGGGAGGCGCTTTACGGACCGCTGTATCGTGGGCATAGAACCCAACCGGGCGCGTATAGGCCAGCTGTTGCACAAGAGTCTGATGCTGGTGACGGCCCTGAATCCGCATATCGGGTACGACAAGGCGGCAGAGATAGCCAAGAAGGCCCACGCGGAGGGCACGACGCTGCGCGAGGCTGGGGTCACGCTGGGCCACCTCACGGCGGAGCAGTTTGATGCCTGGGTCCGGCCAGAGGAGATGGCGTAGGGGCCCCCACTAAGCCCTGCTAACACAGGGCCCCACGGCGCCTCTTGACGCATTTTTTGAGCGAAAGTCGTTCTGGTCTGCGCCACCATGGTGGCGCTACGGCAAGCAAATCAGGGCGATTTGCAGCCAAAAAGGGCCGAGAGACGGCGGGGGCTGGCCTTTTTTGGCAGGGCCTAGTACAGGCCCCCGGTTCCGGTGCTGGGTCCCTGCTGGGGTGGTGCCTGCGCAGGCGGCGGCGCTGCGGTGGATGCGGGGGGGCTGTAGGTGCCGCCAGGGCCCTCCTGCGGCGCGGGCACAAGGAGGGGGTCCGGCCCCTCAGGCCCCAGCAGGGGCACGGGGGGCAGAAAGGGAACAGTGCGTATGGCCCCGTCCTCGTCCAAGAGCACGGCGGCGTCCCCCGGCTCCGTGCCGGGCGCGAAGGCCTCCCACAGCGTGTTTACGGTCCCGGGCCCGGGGCGTGTGCCCGTGTCAGCGTCTATCTGCAAGAGACGCACCCCCGGCGGCACACGGAAGGGGGCGGCAGGCACACCCTCCAGGGCCTCTTTCACAAACCGCTCAAACACGGGCAGGGCCGCCCTGGCCCCGGTCTCGCGCGCGCCCAGGGAGCGAGGGTCGTCAAACCCCACGAACACCCCCGCCACGAGGCCGGGCGCGAAACCGATGAACCAGGCATCGCGGGACTCATTGGTTGTTCCGGTCTTGCCCGCCAGGGGCCGCTGGAGGACCGAGAGGCGCGCGCCCGTACCCCGCTGCACCACGCCCTGGAGCATGGAGACCACCTGATACGCGGTCACGGGGTCCATGATCTGCTGCCGCGCGTCGGGGAGCGCGGGGGGTGCCGCGCCGGGCACCCACTCCACATAGGGCCCGCACGCGGCGCACGGCCGGGCGTCGTGCCGGAAGATGGTCTTGCCCGTCCTGTCCTGCACCCGGTCTATGAAGGTCGGCTCTATGCGCTTGCCCCCGTTGGCGAACACAGCATAGGACGCCGTGAGGCGCAGGAGCGTGCTCTCCACGGCCCCCAGGGCGGCGGAGAGCACGGGGGGCATGTCGTCCACCACCCCAAACCGCTTGGCCACGGCGCCCACGGAGTCCATGCCCAGGTAGTGCGCAAGGCGCACGGTCATAAGGTTGCGGGACTTCTCCAGGCCCCGGCGCAGCGTCGTGGGGCCCAGGTAGTCCCCCTCATAGTTCTCCGGGCTCCAGGTGTTTCCGGGGCGGTCCTCTATAGAGAATGGTCCGTCCATAACCAAAATAGCGGGGGTGAATCCGGCCTCCAGCGCCGCGAGGTAAACGAAAGGCTTGAACGCGCTGCCCGGCTGCCGCTGCGCCTGCGTGGCGCGGTTGTACTGGCTGCCCTCCTGGTCCCAGCCGCCCTGCATGGCCAGAACCCGCCCCGTGGCGGGGTCCAGCGCGATGATCGCCCCCTGCACGGCGGGGATCTGGCGCAGCGCGTAGGTGTCCCCCACCTTCTCCACCAAGATCACATCCCCCGGGGCCACCACGTCGTTCATAGACGACGGCTCCGGCCCCAGGCGGTAGCCCTGGCCTTCGTCCAGAGACTTCCGGGCCCAGCGGGCGTGCTCCATGGGCAGGACGCCTGTCTTGCCGCCGAGGAGTTCTAGCCTCGCCTCATTGGGCAAGACCTCCTGGACAATGGCCGTTTCCCACTCCGGCAAGGCGCCCCCTGGAATCGCTACGCCGGGCCAGTCGGATATGCGGTTGGTCGGGTCTACGGCCCCCCGCCACCCGTGCCGCCGGTCGTACTCCATCAGGCCCTCGCGCAGCGCGCGCGTGGCGATCTCCTGAAGGCGCGGGTCCACGGAGGCCCGCACGGCGAGGCCGCCCTCATACACCCCCTTTGCGCCGTAGCGCTCCATCAACTCGCGTCGCACCTCCTCTGCGAAGTACGGGGCACGCACAACCTGCGTCGCGTCCCGCTTGCGTGTGACCAGGGGCTCCGCCTGGGCCGCTGCGGCCTCCTCCTGCGTGATGTGCCCGTCCTTCGCCATGCGCCCCAGGACCCAGTTCCGCCGGGCCAGGGCTTTTTCGTGCCTGCGCGCGGGGTTATAGCGGCTGGGTGCCTTGGGCAGAGCGGCAAGGAAGGCCGCCTCGGCCAAGGTGATGTCCTCCAAGGACGTGTTGAAGTAATTCAGGGCCGCCGCGCCCACGCCGTAGGAGCCCCCGCCCAGGTAAATCTCGTTCAGGTACAGCTCCAAAATCTTGTCCTTGCCCATGGCCTGCTCCATCCGCCGGGCCAGGATGGCCTCTTTGATCTTGCGCGCATATGTCCGCTCGTTGGTAAGCAGGAAGTTCTTGGCCACCTGCTGCGTGATGGTGGACCCGCCCTGCAGGCCGCCGGAGCCCCGGTTGCGGATGTTGGCCAAAATGGCCCGAAGGATGGCCTTCAGGTCCACCCCCTCGTGCGCGTAAAAGTCTTGGTCCTCGGCGGAAAGGAAGGCGTTTTTGACGTGATCCGGGATGACCGCAATGGGCACAAAGACCCGCCTTTCCTCCGCGAACTCGGCCAGCAAGCGCCCGTCCCCCGCGTACACCCGGCTCACCAGCGGGGGCTCATAGTGCTCTAGCTGCCGGTAGTCGGGCAGGCCTTTCGCGTAGTGCGCCAAGATCACCGCCACACCCGCCGCCGCGACCAGGGCACCCAGCATCCCCAGGGCCACAAGGCCCAGCGCGCCATAGCCCAGGTACCTGAGGACCCCCCGCATAGGGCCCGGAGCATAGGCCCCACGCGCGCAGGCCGCAAGGCGGGGATAGCTGGGGGCCGCGCGCCTGAAGGAGCTGTCCAAACGCGCGACCTTCGTGCGGGTCACGCAGCAGGTCAACCCGGTCTTTGACGGCAGGGACGACAGCTAGGTGTAGGGCCCTGCGTGATTTTTTCGTATTTTTTTCCTTGACACTCGTACGGAATACGCGTATACATATGCCTGGTTCTTGTAATACCGTGTGCTGTTAAGGAGAGAAGAGAATAGATATGTCTATAAAGCATTGTAAACGATTCCTGTGTAAGGTATTTTGCCGAGTGCTCGGCCCTCCCCCCCCCCTCGCCTGATGAAATTCAGACAGAGGCGAGGAACTATCTGGAGAAATTTCGGGAGCGCATCGGGAAAAACGCTCCGAGGCTTGGCGAAGCCCTGAAGCGATCAATACTCGAGGATACGCCAATCTTTCAAAAGGTTTCCAATGATACATATGATACATATAATAAAAATTATAAACAAAAACTTTTAAAAAGACTTTCCGAAGTCAATGTCTATCCCCCAGACGACTGTGATGTAATATTATATATATTAAAATGGGTCATGACTAGATGAGGGGATCTAGACGGCAAATTTTGAGAACCAGCCTCCCCAAATTTTCTCCCCTATTGTTAAGCCGCCACTCGCACTCCTTCAAGTGCAGCCAGAAGGCCTGCGGGGCCATGCCGCGGAACCTGGCCAGGCGCACCTTGGCCAACCCCCAAAAGCCCTCGATGCCGTTGATGTGCGTGCCGTCGGGGCGGGCGAATTCGTCCTTGGAGTGGTTGACGCGGCGGTGCCCGTAGCCCATGTCCACCAGGCCGTCGTACCCCCGCCAGCCGTCGGAGTTCACGAGGCTGTCTGGGGCGATTTTGCCACGTATGATGGCCTGCAGG
>JAERIN010000006.1 GCA_016757515.1 Alphaproteobacteria bacterium | reverse complement strand
ATGTGCCGTCTTCTTTCCACCTTTGCAAAGCGCGGTGGGCGCTGGATTTTGAGGTATAGATGTCTGTATTTCGTGGTAAATCTGCCCATCTACAGCCATTTATCAAAATATAGAGCACAGAGTTTAAGGTTTTTCTTAAGTCAGCGCGTGGCATACCGCGCCCTCTTTTCTTTTGATTTTCTGGGAAAATTCTTTGAAAAATGGCCCAATGCTCGTCGCTTAATTCAATAAATTTTGGCATTTCTGTCTCTTTGTTTTGTTTTGCGAATCAACCAAAACAATAGAATCACATATGCCAACCATTGTGAATCCCGAATTGTGGGATAGGTTCATATAAAGAGGTAGGCCATAGTCAGGATAGTTGCTTGCATACAGTGCGTATAAACCCGTCAGACCACCCTGGCAATGCGCACATCAAAGCACCTCCCCGGCCGACCCATAGGCGGTGGCGAGCGCGCTCAACACGCGGGCGCGCCTGTAAGAGACTCGTGCCCGCCCCCGCTTGCGCCCGTCCGCGCGGCGGCGTACACAATCGCCTTATGACGACGAGCACGGCCTTGGAGGACATTGGCACCACGGACCTGGTGGGGGGCCTCACGGGGGATGCGGATATTTTTGGCCTGTTCCTCCAGGCAGGGTGGGTGGTGAAAATCGTTATGGTGGGGCTGCTTCTGGCCTCCGCGTGGTCCTGGGCTGTCATCTGGCAGAAGTGGTCCATGCTCTCGCATCTGGCCCGGACCGCCACGCGCTTTGAGGACGCGTTCTGGAGCGGGGAGCCTCTGGACCGCCTGTACGACCGGGTGAAGAACGCCCGTGGCGATCCCCTGGTGCGGACCTTTGTGGCGGGCATGGCGGAGTGGCACGCGGGGGTGGAGAGCGGCCTTCCCGCGCGCGAGTCGCTCCGTGCGGGCCTGAAGCAGCGGATTGAGCGGGCTATGAGCGTGACCATCAGCCGGGAGATGCACACGCTGGAGCGGGGGATGACCTTCCTGGCGTCCGTGGGCTCCACCGCGCCCTTTGTGGGCCTTTTCGGGACGGTGTGGGGCATTGTAGGCTCGTTCACGTCCATAGCAAAGACCAACAACACCTCCCTGGCCGTCGTGGCCCCCGGCATCGCCGAGGCCCTACTGGCCACGGGCATAGGCCTGGTGGCCGCCATCCCCGCCGTCATCGCGTACAACGTGTTCTCCAGCGCCATGGACCGCTACGCGGACCGGCTGGAGGGCTTCGCGCAGGAGTTCTTGGCTATTCTGTCCCGCCACATGGACGCCGGGCCCAGCGGTGTGCGAGCTGGGCAGAACAAGGACGCGGCGTGAGATGGCCATAGGCGTAGGGCACGACAAGGGCGGGACGCGGCGCGGGCGGCGGCGGAGCCCCATGTCGGAGATCAACGTAACGCCCCTGGTGGACGTGATGCTGGTCCTGCTCATCGTGTTCATGGTGACGGCCCCCCTTTTGACCACCGGCGTGCCTGTGGACCTCCCGGCGTCCAGCGCGGGAGCCATCGCCGTGGAGGACAAGGGCCCCGTGGAGATCACCCTGAAGCGCGACGGCGCGATCTTTGTGGGGGACATGGCCGTTCCGCGCGCGGACCTGGTGCCCAAGCTCCAGGCGATTTTGAGCACCGCGCCGGACCGACGGATATACCTCCGCGCGGACGCGGGCTTGTCTTATGGGGAGGTCATGGCCCTCATGGGCGCTCTGAACGACGCCGGCTTTGCCAAGCTCGCCCTCGTCTCTGCCCCCGCCGCCGGAGGCTGAGTCCGGAGGTCTGGGCCATGGCGGGAGCCGCCCCGGTGGTCTATACCTAAAGCAGATTACGGGGGGCAAGCGCGCATGGATGACACGGACGACGCACGCTGCGGCTTTGTGGCCGTCTTGGGGGCCCCGAACGCGGGCAAGTCCACCCTGGTCAACCGTCTGGTGGGGGAGAAGGTTGCCATCACCTCCCCCAAGCCTGGCACAACGCGCTCCCGCCTTATGGGCATCGCCCTTATTGGCCCGGCGCAGGTGTGCCTTATGGACACGCCGGGGCTGCAGGAGGGGGGCAGGACCCGCCTGGCCAAGGCCATGGTCGCCGCGGCGTGGGAGGCGGCGGGGAGCGCGGATGCGGCCCTGCACATCGTGGACGCGGCAGGCCGGGACGCGGCGGAGCGCGCACAGACCTTGAAGGACAAGATTGTGGAGGGGGCCCGGGGACCCGTCTTCTTGGCCTTGAACAAGGTGGACCGTGTGCGCAAGGCCGCCCTCCTGCCTCTTGCGGCGTCTTTGGCGGGGGGCTACGCCGGGGTGTTCATGGTCAGCGCAAAAACCGGGGACGGCGTGGCGGACCTTGGCCCTGCTCTTGCCGCTGCCGTGCCGGCGGGGCCGTGGCTGTTCGCGGCGGACGAGGTGACGGACGCACCCGCGCGCCTGGCCGCTGCTGAGGCCGTGCGGGAGCAGATTCTCCGCCGTTTCCACGCCGAAGTGCCCCACGACGCGATGGTGGAGGTGGAGGGGTGGGAGGCGTTCCGGGACGGGAGCCTGAAGGTTTCTGCGCTCATCAGCGTCCGGCGCGCGTCGCAGCGGGCGATTCTGCTGGGCAAGGGCGGGGCGGCCCTGGGCGCGGTGGGCACCGCCGCCCGTGCGGAGATTGCAAGCGTGTTGGGCCGCCCGGTGCACCTGAAGCTGTTTGTCAAAGTCGCCCCCGACTGGCCCGAGCGGGCCGAGGCACTGCGGGCTATAGGACTGGCATGACGCTGTTTTCCCTCATCACCATCACGCGGGACAACCTGGCGGGTCTGCGCGATACCTGGACCTCTGTGGAGGCGCAGGACTGCGACGACTATGAGTGGGTGGTCGTGGACGGGGCCAGCACGGATGGGACGGCGCAGTGGTTGGCAGGGCACCCGCTTGCGGACTGGCGCAGCGTGCCTGATGCGGGGATATACGACGCCATGAACAGGGGGATAGAGCGGGCGAGAGGTGCCTGGCTGTTGTTCCTGAACGCTGGGGATGCCCTGGCGGGGCCAGGCGTGTTGCGCGGCCTGGAGGCGTTCATCGTGGCGCAGCCGGGGGCGGATTTTGTGTACGGCGACGCGCTTGAGGAAGGCGGGTTCTATAAGCCCGCCAAGCCCGCCGCCGCCATCGCGCGGGGGATGCCCACGCACCACCAGGCCATGCTCTACCGCCGCGCGGCCCTGGGCACGCTGCGGTACGATACGCGGTGGCGCCTCGCGGCGGACTATGCCCTGACCGCGCGCTTCCTGCGCGGCGGGGCGCAGGCGGCCTACTGGCCCCACGCTGTGTGCGTCTTCGCCCCTGGCGGCGTCTCGCAGCAGCAAGCGGCCCGCGCACGGGCAGAGGAGTGGGCCATCCGCCGGGCGCTGGGCATCGCCGGGCCCCTGGGATGCGCGATCATATGGCTCTGCCAGGCGCTGGCCCTGGCCGTGCGCCGCTGGGCCCCCTGGGCCTACCGCTGGGCGCGAGCGTTACGATAGCCCCTGAGGCAGCCCAAAACGCACGTCCTCCCGCGCGACGGCGACCTCCTCCACCGTCACGGCGCGGCGGGCGCGGGCGGCGGCCAACACGTCGCGCACCAGGGTCTCCGGCGCGCTGGCCCCCGCCGTGAGGCCAAGCGTGCGGACGTTCGTCAGCGCGGCCCAGTCTATGTCCCCCGCGTCGGCGATGAGGGCGACCTGGGGGCACCCGGCGGCGTGCGCGACCTCCACCAGGCGGCCCGCGTTGGAGGAGTTCGCCGCGCCTATCACAAGCAGGGCGTCGCACCGGGGGGCGATGGCCTTCACCGCAGCTTGTCGGTTTGTGGTGGCATAGCAGATGTCGTCGCGGCGGGGGGCGGCGATGTCCGGGAAGCGCTCTTTCAGGGCCTGCACAATTTCCGCCGTGTCGTCCACGGACAGGGTTGTCTGCGTGCAATAGGCCAGGGGGCCCATATCGCCGGGCAGCGCGGCCACCTCCGCCACAGACTGCACCAGGCGGACCGCGCCTTTGGGGAGCTGCCCCATGGTACCCACGACCTCTGGGTGCCCGGCGTGGCCGATGAGGATGACCGTGCGCTCCGCCGCATGTGCGCGCTGTACCTGCCGATGCACCTTGGACACCAGGGGGCATGTGGCGTCTATGTACGCCAGGCCCCGCGCGCGGGCCGCAGCGGGCACGGACTTTGCCACCCCGTGGGCGGAGAACACCACGGGCCGCCCGTCCGGCACGGCGCTCAGCTCGTCCACGAACACCGCGCCCATGGCGGCGAGGCGCCCCACGACGTGGGCATTGTGCACAATCTCGTGCCGGACGTAGACCGGCGCGCCGTGAAGGACCAGCGCGCGCTCCACGATCTGCACGGCCCGATCTACCCCGGCGCAAAAGCCCCGCGGCGCGGCCAAGAGGAGGGTGAGGGGGGTCTCGTCTGCGTCCATTTTTTGGCCCTCCAGTGAAGCGGCACACCCTTCCAAAAAAGACTCTAGGCTGCCGCTGCGATGATGCCCCCGCCCAGGACCCGTGTTCCTGCGTAGCACACCGCCGCCTGGCCCGGCGCTATGCCGTACTGCGGCGCGTGAAGCGTGAGGCGGGCTGTGCCCCCCGGCCCTGGATCCAGCACCGCCTCCACCGGCACCATGGCCGAGCGAAACTGGAGCTGTACCGGCCCGGCCGCCCCCGGCTCGTGCCAGGTGCAGTCTTGTATGGCAATCACCGTGCGGGCGAGCGCGGCCTTTGGTCCCACGACCACCGCGTTCCGCGCCGGGTCTATGCGCACAACATAAAGCGCGCCTCCGTCGACCTTGTTCCCTCCGCCTATGCCCAGGCCCCGCCGCTGCCCGATGGTGTAGTGGATGATGCCTCGGTGTTGGCCCAGGATGCGGCCAGACTCGTCCACAATGTCCCCAGGCTTTGCCCCAGCGCGGGGGGCCACGACCTCTGTGTAGTCTCCACTGGGCACAAAGCAGATGTCTTGACTCTCTGCCTTCTTGGCTGTGAGGAGGCCAAACTGCGCCGCCTCCGCCCGCGTGCGCGCCTTGGTCCACCCGCCCAGGGGGAAGCGCGCCTTGGCCAGGGCCGCCGGCGGCACGGCGAACAGGAAATAGCTCTGGTCCTTGGTGGGGTCCGCACCCCGGTGCAGCTGTGGTGTTCCTGTGGGGCCCGCACGTGTCTGGACGTAATGCCCAGTGGCTAGGCAGTCCGCGCCCAGGCCAAGCGCGGCGTCCAGCATGTCCCCGAACTTCACGACTGCGTTGCAGGTCGCGCAGGGAATGGGCGTCATGCCCGCAGCGTAGGCGCCCACGAAGCTGTCTATAACCTTGCGCGCGAAGGCTTGGCGCACGTCCAGAACGTGATGGTCAAAGCCGTATTCCGCTGCTATGGCCGCCGCATCCGCGATGTCCGATCCGGTGCAGCAGCTTTTGCCGCTGTCTTGGTCCGTCTTGTCGTACAGCTTTAGCGTTAAGCCCACGAGGTCATACCCCTCCCGCGCCAAGAGGGCCGCAGTGGTGGAGCTGTCCACGCCACCGGACATGGCGACCGCAACACGGGTTTTGGCTGGGGGCTTGTCTATGCCAAGGGAGTTCATGGAAGCCATATAGGTCAAGGGCCCGCGTGCGTCTATAAGGGGTGACATGGACGCCCCGCATGTGACCGAAGTGCCCGCGCCGGACCTGCCCCGAGTTTTTGCGGCCATGAACGCGGCCGCTGCGCGGCATATCCTGTGGCTGGACAGCGCAGACGCGGCGCATCCCTATGGCCGGTATAGCTTTTTGTGCTGTGACCCGGATGCTGTGATAGGTGCCTTTGCGGACATCCGCGCCGCTCTGGGCCCGCTATGCCCTGCAGTGCCTGGCCTTCCGCCGTTCCAGGGTGGCGCTGCTGGGCTGATCTTTTATGACGGAAGGGCTTTTATGGGCCTGTACACACAGGTCTTGGCTGTGGACCACGCGGCGGACAGGGCCTGGCTTATCACCCACGGGGATATAGAACGAAACGGCTCGTTTATAAGAATGTTTATAGAACGAAACGTTTCGTTCTATAAAGAACCACAGCCTTTGCGCCTGGCGCCGACACTGACTCCCGCAGAATACGAGGCCCGCGTGGCGAGGGTGATAGAGCACATCCGTGAGGGGGATATCTTCCAGGCCAACCTCTCGCAGAGATTTACGGGGCCGTATCGGGGACCACCGTATGCGCACTATTTGGCCCTGCGGGCGCGCAATCCGGCCCCCATGGGGGGGTATTTTGACGCAGGCGGGGGCCAGGTGGTGGCCAGCGCCTCGCCCGAGCGGTTCCTGCGCGTGCGGGCCAAGGGCCGGGTGGAGACCTGCCCCATTAAGGGGACACTGCCGCGCGGGCAAAACGCAATGACCTTGATCAACAGCGCCAAGGATCGCGCGGAGAACGTGATGATTGTGGACCTGATGCGCAACGACCTGTCTCGGGTGTGCGCGGACGTGAGCGTGGAGGTCGCAAAGCTGTGTGAGTTGCAGACCTTTGCGAAGGTCCATCACCTGGTGTCCACGGTCACGGGCGTGCTGGCACCGGGGCGGGATGCGCTGGACCTCCTGGAGGCGTGCTGGCCGGGGGGAAGCGTCACGGGCGCACCGAAGGCGCGGGCGATGGAGATAATAGAAGCTCTGGAGGACGCGCCGCGCCGCGCGTACTGCGGGTCCCTGGCGTATATCGGCTTTGACGGGCGGGCCGATAGCAACATCCTCATACGGACTCTCACCTTTGAGGGGGGGCAGGCCACCCTCCGCACAGGCGGGGGAATCACCCTCGCCTCTGACACGGCTGCGGAGTACGCCGAGACCCTGGCCAAGGCCGATGGGATGACGGGGTAAGGCGCGCCTTGCCGACCACGGCCACGCGACGCTATACAGGCCGGGCCTTGTCCCCCGTCTTTGTGTCCGAACTGCGGCTTAGTGACTTCCGCTCCCACGCGGACCTGCGCTTAGGGGGCCTGCCCTGTGGGCCCGTGGTCATCACAGGGCCAAACGGGGCGGGCAAGACTAACCTCCTGGAGGCCATATCCCTCCTGGCCCCCGGTCCCGGCCTGCGCCGCGCCCGCACAGAAGACATCACCCGCTGGGGGGCCGCCGCGCCCTGGGCTGTCTGGGGGCGTGTGGAGCCCGGCGGGCGGGGTATGGGCACCGGGCTAGATACTGGCACGGGGCGGCGGCGGCGCTCAGGGGAGGGGTCCCTGGCCTGCCTTTGGCTCACCCCCGCGATGGACCGGGTGCTCTCCGGACCTCCGGCGGGCCGACGGGCCTTCCTGGATCGCCTTGTCCTGGCACTCAACCCCGGCCACGGGGCTTTGGTCACGCGCTACGCGGGTGCCATGGCGGAGCGGGGGCGCGTCCTGCGCCAGCCGTCCACACGCGCCCGCGCGTCCTGGCTTTCCGGGCTGGAGGCTCAGATGGCGGCCTCCGGCGTCGCCATAGCGGCGGCGCGGGCCGAGGCCGCGGCTCACCTGTCCGCCGCCGCGCTGGAGGGGGATTTCCCTCTGCCGAACTTGGCTTGGGAAGACCAGACCCTGCCTGAGGGCCACGCCGCGCTGGAGGCCGAAGACGCCCTGGCACGCGCGCTCCACGCCGCCCGTGCATTGGACGCTGCCACCGGCCGCTGCACCGTAGGACCCCACCGGGGGGACCTTCTTGTCACAGGCCGCCAGAGCGGCACACCCGCCGCACACAGCTCTACGGGGGAGCAAAAGGCCCTATTGCTCTCTATCGTTTTGGCTCAGGCTGCCCGCGTGGCCGCCGAGAGCGGGGGCCCGCCGGTTCTCCTCTTGGACGAGGTCGCCGCGCACCTGGACCCACAGCGCCGCGCGGCCCTGTTTTCCCTCCTCGCGGACCTTGGTGGGCAGGTCTGGCTCACCGGGACAGAAGGCGCTCTGTTCGCTCCCCTGGCGGACTGTGCGGAAAAGCTAGACTTGTTCGGCGGGACTTTGACTAAAATTTTATAGAAGTACTATCATATAAAACACCATGTAATCTTAATTATAGATTCACCTGACACCCGTATCCTGGGCCCAAGAACAGGAAAAAGGGGGGCCGGGACATGGGTATCACACAAGCATTCAGAAAAGCTGGGGGCCTGAAGCGCGCGGCGCGCGCGGCACACAAAAAACTGGAGGCCTTATTCGCCCGTTCCGCCGGGCATGCCCCCCCCTCGCGCGGCGGCTTCCTGGGCGAGGCCATCTTGGGCACTCTGGCCACCCCCTTCTTTGGCGCGGTGATGGGCCCCGGCGTGTGGAGCGCCGTGCAGACCGGTATGGACGCTCTCCAATGTCTGGACGAGGAGGAGGCCTTCCGCACCGGCGGCCTGCGGCCCGTCCCCGCACGTGCTGTCAGCCGGGCCCGGGCCCTTGTGGCAGAGTATGAGCGCCGCCTTGCGCGCCTGTCTGGCCCGGTAGCAGAGGCCCCACACCCCTGTGCGTGGTAGCCCCTTGCCCCGCACGCTCCGCCGCGCTTTATATACTGCCCTATGCCCCGCCACACTGAGACGCGCGTTCTGCCATACACGCCGGATGAGGTCTTTGCCCTTGTAGCGGATGTGGAGCGCTACCCAGAGTTCCTGCCTTGGTGCCTAGCCGCGCGCGTGACGCGGCGGGAGGAGGGCACGCTCTGGGCGGACATGACCGTGGGCTATCGCCTGATACGGGAGCGCTTTTCCTCTAAGGTCGCGCTAGAGCCGCCGCACGCGGTGCGGGTGGAGTACCTCGGAGGTCCGCTGCGGCACCTGTCCAACCGCTGGGCCTTCGCCCCAGCGCCGGGGGGCGGGTGCACCGTGGAGTTCTGCATAGACTTTGCCTTCGCCAACCCCCTGCTTCAGCGCCTGGCGGGGGCGTTTTTTGCACAGGCCTTCACCCGCATGGTCCGGGCCTTTGAGGCCCGCGCCCGCGCCCTGTATGGCCCTCGCGCGGCATAAAGCTGAGATTGACCCGCTTCGCGCGCGCAATGACGGAGGCAAAAAAAGTCCGGGAGGCTTTGTAAGGCGCTCCCGGACAAACAGCGGTAATAGAGGGTGTGTATCTTCACTCTATCCCGATTCCGGACCTATTGCAAGTGGAAAATGGGGCTTGGCGAAAATTTTTTTCAAAAGCGGACCTTTTCCAAATTTGCTCTACGGCGAAGGGCCCACTGGCTGCGGCGGCTGGGCGGGGGTATAAAGGCCTCTATGTCCTTGCCAGAGCCTGACTTTGACGCCTTCGCCCGCGCGTACGACGCGGGGGCGGGGGCGCTCGCGTGGCGCTGGGCCCCGGCGGACCTAGTGACGCCCGTGGCGGCGTACCTAAAGCTATGCAGCGGGGCGGAGCGGCCCAACAGCTTCCTGTTCGAGTCCGTGGAGGGCGGGGCGCACCTGGGCCGCTACTGCCTCATCGGTTTGGAGCCGGACCTGGTATGGGAGGCCCCGGCCCAGGGCGCGGCGGAGGGCTTGCGTGCCCTCATCGCGGCCAGCCGCATAGGCGGCTTGCCCCCCGGCCTTCCCCCAGCGGCGGCGGGGGGCCTTTTCGGGATGCTGGGCTACGGCGTTGCCCGGTGGGCGGAGCCACGCGTGAAGGAGACAAACCCAGACCCCCTGGCCCTGCCTACGGCGCGCCTCATCCGCCCAGGCCTCCTGGCTGTTTTTGACACCGTTATGCAGCGCATCTGCCTTTCGGCCCCTGCCTACCCCGCCCCTGGTATGGCGGCGCGGGCGGCGTGGGACGCCGCGCACGGGCGCCTCACGGACGCCGCCGCACGCCTGGCTGGGGCCATACCGCCCATGAACCACGCAAGCGCGCTCACAGCGCCCCTCCCGGTGGCGTGCGCCTTCGGGCAGTCCGAGTACGAGGCCGCCGTGTGCACGGCCAAGGCCCACATCTTCGCCGGGGACATCTTCCAGGTTGTTCCCTCGCGGCGGTTTTCGGTGCCCTTTGACCTGCCTCCCTTCGCGCTCTACCGTGCCCTGCGAGCCCTGAATCCCTCGCCCTTTTTGTTTCACATGGCCATGGATGGCTGGGCGCTGGTGGGCTCCAGTCCAGAGGTCCTCGTGCGCCTCCAGGATGGCGTGGTGACCATCCGTCCGCTCGCGGGCACCCGGCCCCGTGGCGCGGACGCGCCGGCAGACGCGGTGCTGGAGGCGGACCTCCTGGCCGACGCGAAGGAGCGGGCGGAGCACCTTATGCTTCTGGACTTGGGCCGCAACGACGTGGGCCGCGTGGCGAAGGTTGGCTCTGTGGAGGTCCCTGCGCGGTTCGTGGTGGAGCGCTACTCCCACGTGATGCACATCTCCTCCACTGTCACGGGCCGCCTGCGCACGGGGTGCGACGCGGTGGACGCCTTGCTCGCAGGCTTTCCTGCGGGTACGGTCTCTGGCGCGCCCAAGGTCCGGGCCATGGAGATCATCGATGACCTAGAGCCCGTGGCGCGGTCCTTCTACGGCGGCGCGGTGGGGTACTTCGGCGCGAACGGAGGCATGGACACCTGCATCGCCCTGCGCACCGGGCTGGTTAAAGACGGCGCGCTGTACATCCAGGCCGGGGCGGGCATCGTCGCCGCGTCCGACCCCGCTACCGAGTACGCGGAGACGGAGCACAAGGCCCGGGCCCTGGTTGCAGCGGCTGAGGCAGCGGTGAGTCGGCCCTGAGTCTGGCTAGGCCTTCTCGGGTTCTGCGCCGCCGGTCTGCAGCCCATCCTCTGGGGTGCGGCTGCCCCCGTCGTCGGCCTTGCTCTCGGCTGCACCCTTGGCGCGGGCCTTGGCCTTCGTTGCGGTCTTGGTGGCCTGGTCTGCCTTGGGCTCTTGCTCTTCTTTGTCCTTCAGCGCGGCTCCCAGGATGTCGCCCAGGGACGCGCCGGACTCCGTGGAGCCGAAGGCGGCCATGGCGGCTTTGTCCTCGTCCACCTCGCGGGCCTTGATGGACAGGTTTACCTCGCCGTCCTTTTTTATGGACAGGACCTTGGCGTCCACCTTTTCCCCCACGGCGAAGCGGTTTGGGCGCTGCTCAGACCGCTCGCGGGAGAGGTCTGCACGCTTGATGAAGCCCCTTGCGCCCCCGTCCCCGATGGTGATAGCAATTCCTCCGTCCGTCACCTCTGCCACAGTGCATGTCACCACTGCGCCCTTCTTTGGCGCATCGGAGGTCGATGACAGCGCTGCGCTTGCCGGAGCCTTGGTCAACTGTTTGATACCCAGGGCCACGCGCTCGGCCTCTGTGTCCACGCCCAGGACCTTGACCTGCACCACCTGGCCTTTTTCGTAGTCTTGCAGGGCTTCCTCCCCGGATTTGTCCCAGGCAAGGTCCGAGAGGTGGACCATGCCGTCTATGTCTCCCGCAAGGCCGACGAACAGGCCGAACTCGGTGATGTTTTGCACAGGGCCCTCCAGCGTGTCCCCCACCTTGTGCGCCGCCGCGAAGGTGGCCCACGGGTTGTCCTGACATTGCTTGAGGCCCAGGGAGATGCGGCGCTTGTCCATGTCCACCTCCAGGACCATGACCTCCACCTCTTGGCTTTCGGCCACGACCTTGCCCGCGTCCACGTTCTTTTTGGTCCAGGACATTTCCGAGACGTGCACCAGGCCCTCCACCCCTGGCTCCAGCTCCACAAAGGCCCCGTATTCCGTGACATTGGTGACGCGGCCTGGCAGGCGCGTGCCGGAGGGGTACTTTACGGGCACGGCGTCCCACGGGTCGGCCTCCAGCTGCTTTGTGCCCAGGGAGATGCGCCCGTTTGAGGCGTTATAACGGATGACCTGGACCTCCAGGGTTTGCCCCACAGAGAGTACGTCTGAGGGGTGGCCCACGCGGCCCCAGGACATGTCCGTTACGTGCAGAAGGCCGTCCACGCCCCCCAGGTCCACAAACGCGCCGTAGTCTGTGAGGTTCTTGACCACGCCCTTGATGATCTGCCCCTCGGCAATCTGATCCAGGATTTCCGCACGCGTTTCTCCCTGTGTTTCCTCCAGGACTGTCCGGCGGGAGACCACGATGTTCCCCCAGCTGCGGTCCATCTTCAGGATGTGGAAGGGCTGAGGCGTGTGCATGATGGGGGTGACGTCCCGTACGGGGCGGATGTCCACCTGAGAGCCGGGCAGGAAGGCCACCGCGCCGCCCAGGTCTACCATGAAACCACCCTTGATTTTGTTGAAGATCTGGCCCGTCACTTGTTCTCGGCCCGCGCATGCCTTTTCCAGGACCTGCCAGGCCTCCTCCCGCCGAGCCTTCTCGCGCGAGAGCACGGCTTCTCCGTTTTTGTCTTCCATGCGCTCCACAAAGACGTCCACAACATCTCCGGGGCGAATGTCGGTCTCTTCATCGCCCTTGGCAAAGTCTGCCACGGGCACGCGTCCCTCGGCCTTTAGGCCCACGTCGATAAGCGCAAACTCCTTGTCCACGGCTACCACGGTGCCAGAGACCACGGCACCCTCAAAGGTGGGGGGGGCGTCCTCAAAGCTCTGGTTGAGCATGGCGGCGAAAGCGGGGGAGTCTTGCGAGTCTGGGAGGCGGGCGGCGACAGAGGCCATGATGGTATGGTCCTTGGGTTCGTGGCCCCCTTGGTTCCCGGTGGGCGCGGGTCCGGGCGCGCGAGACCGCCCCGCGCTGACACTAAGGGGGCCTTGTAGCCCGTGCGGCACCGAAAAGCAAAGGGTTTTTCGCGGGGCTAAATGCTGCACGCCCGGCGGACTATGGTGCCGCGGACGATAGCCAGGGCACGCTCCAGCAGCTCCCCTGGGCCCAGGTGCGAAGAGTCGACGATGAAAGCGTCTGGGGCCGGGTGTAGCGGAGCCACAGCCCGGCCTGCGTCTCGCGCGTCCCGCTCCTGCATGGCTGCCAGGACTTCGTGCTTCGGTACAGCGTGTCCAGACAGGCGCAGCTCCTGCGCGCGGCGGCGGGCGCGTTCGGCCAGGTTGGCGTTCACATAGAGCTTTACGTCCGCCTCCGGGCAAATGACCGTGCCGATGTCGCGCCCGTCCAGGATGGCCCCGCCTGCGCGACGTCCGTCGGGCAGGGGCGGCGGGCGCGCTGCGAAGGCTCTTTGGAAGTCCACCAGGGCTGCGCGGACTTGGGCATAGGCCGCGACTTTTGAGGCTGCGGTGCCGACTGCGTCGCTGCGCAGGGCGAGGTCAGACAGCCGCGCGGCGGTGGCCAGGGTCGCCAGGCCCCTAGCCGCAACGGCTGCGGCGTCTGGGTCGCTGGGGTCCTGCCCCCGGTCCAGGACCATCTTGCCCACGGCGCGGTAGAGAAGGCCCGTGTCCAGCACGGCGTAGCCCAAGCGCGCGCCCAGGCGGCGGGCCAGGGTCCCCTTCCCGCTGGCAGAGGGGCCGTCTATGGCGATGGTGAGGCTTGGCGAGGCGTCGCCCGGAGCGTGGGACATCATGAGGCCCCCCATATTGTCCTGCCCGCGGAAGAGTGGACACCGTGTTGCGATAGATGCGCTTAGGGCCATGCTTTTCACACTCTCAAAAATTTGTTAAAGTTTTCCCCTCTTTTCACGTTACCGCCTAAAGGCTAGGGCCGTCAAATTTTTACGTTGCATGCTTATTGCGGCAAGACTGCTCATCATTTTGGTAAAGTGATAAGTTCCCAGCCCTGCCTGCACGCACCAGCGGAGGTTTGGAGGGGGCTTTACCCCAGAACGTACCGCCCTGGCGCGGCTTCTATGCCCTTGGCGGGCTTGCGGGCGGGGATCATACCGCCCGAGCGCTGGGAGAGCCAGGCGTCCCAGTGCGGCCACCAGGATCCGGCGTTCTCGCTTGCCCCTTCGTCCCAGGCCTCTGGCGTGGGGGGGTTCTTGCTGTTGATCCAATAGGCATACTTGCCGCGCGCAGGGGGGTTGACGATCCCGGCGATGTGTCCGGAGCCAGCGAGGGTGAAGGTGACAGGCCCGCCCAGGAGCTGTGTGCCGGCGTAGGTGCCGACCCAGGGGGCGATGTGGTCCTCGCGCGTGGATATGAAGTACGCCGGGGTTTTGACCTTCCCCAGGTCAATGGGCACGCCCGCGACCTTCAGCTTGCCCGGCGTGGCCAGATTGTTCTCCAGGTACATGCCGCGCAGGTAGAAGCTGTGCATCTTGGCGGGCATGTTTGTGGAGTCGTCGTTCCAGTAGAGCAGGTCAAAGGGGAAGGGGTCTTTGCCCATGAGGTAGTTGTTTACGACAAAGGACCAGATGAGGTCGTTTGATCGCAGCAAAGAGAATGTTTTTTGCAGATTCCGCGCATCCAGGAAACCCTTCTCGGCCATTTCGGCCTCCAGGGCCGCGATTTGGGGCTCTTCCGTGAACAGCTTCAGGTCCCCTGCCTCTGCGAAGTCCAAAAGCGTTGTGAAAAATGTGGCGCTGGACACCTTGTCCGCCCCGCCCTTTGCGGCGAGGTAGGCAAGGGTGATGCCCAGGAGAGTCCCCCCGATGCAGTAGCCCACGGTGTGTGCGGTCTCTTGCCCGGTGATTTTCAGCACCTCGTCCAGAGCGGTGAGGATGCCCGTTTGCATATAGTCCTCAAAGCCGATGTCGGCCATGGAGGCGTCGGGGTTGGCCCAGGAGATCATGAAAACGGTGTAGCCCTGGCTCACGAGCCACTTCACCAGAGAGTTATCCTCACGCATGTCCAGGATGTAGAACTTGTTGATCCACGGCGGGACGAAGAGGATGGGCGTCGCGTGGACTTCCTTGGTTTCCGGCGCGTACTGGACCAGTTGCATCATCGCGTTTTCAAACACCACCCGGCCTGGCGTGATGGCCAGGTTGTCCCCCGGCTTGAACGCCTTGTAGTCCGTGAGGGAGATTTTCAACTCCCCGTCCCCCCGCTCCAGGTCTTGGATAAGGTTCTCCATCCCTCGCACAAGACTCTCTCCCCCTGTCCGGGCGGCCTCCTTTAGGACTTCAGGGTTTGTGAGGGCGAAGTTGCTGGGTGAAAGCGCGCTTGCGAACAGGTCCGCGTGGAAGTGCAACTTGTGCCGGTCAGCCGGGGTTAGGTCCTTGGCCTCGGCTATGCCCTTTTGCATCCACTGCGCGGTCAGGAGATAAGACTGCTTTATAAAGTCAAAAACGGCGTTCTCTTGCCACTCTGGCGCGCGGAAGCGGCGGTCGCCCTTTTTGGGGGTGATGACGGGATGTGTGTTCTCCCCCAAGGCGCGCAAGACAGAGGCCTGCCACAGGTCCGTCCAGTCCCGCCAGAAGTCCATCTGCAGCGCCATGGCCCGCGCTGGGTCCCGCAGCAGGCTAAGCGCGTAGTCTGTCAGGGCCCCCCGTATGTTGAAGGGGTCCAGGGGCTGGTCCCCTATACTCCCGTACTTTTCCAGGAACTTGTTGGCCAAGGGCACAGCGCGCTCAAACACGCCTTGCATAGAGGTCGCAAGGGCGGTCATGTCAGGCTGCTTCATCTCGGGCGGAGCGGGAGGCATAAGGGAACTCCTTTTTTTGTGCCTCGCAACAGTGCGCCCTTTTCGCGCGGGATGCAACCTCTAGGCGTGTGTCCCCAGGATTGTCCACAGGGGGATACGTTTTTGCGCGACGCATAACGGACGCGGGCCCGGTCTAGAGCAAATCCCCCTGCTGCTCCCGCAGGGGCGCGGGCAGGCCCAGGTGGGCATAGCCCCGTGCGGACAGGGCCCGGCCCCGGGGCGTGCGCTGCAGCAGGCCCTGCTGCAGCAGATAGGGCTCTATCACATCCTCCAGCATGTCGCGCTGCTCGGCTAGCGCGGCGGCCAGGGTCTCCACCCCCACGGGCCCCCCGCCATAGTGCTCCGCGATGCAGGCCAGGTAGCGCCGGTCCATGGCGTCCAGTCCGGCCCCGTCCACGTCCAGGCGGGCCAGGGCCGCGTCTGCCTCCGCAGCGCCCACGGGCCCTTGTCCGTGGCAAAAGTCCCGCACGCGCCGCGTCAGGCGCCCCGCCACCCGGGGCGTGCCCCGCGCGCGCCGGGCGATCTCCGCCGCCCCCTCCGGCGTCAGGTCCAGGGCCAGTATCCGCGCCGTGCGGGCGACGATGAGGGCAAGCTCCTGCGGCGTGTAGAACTCCAGCCGCAAAGGTATGCCAAACCGGTCGCGCAATGGCGTTGTGAGAAGGCCGCTGCGCGTCGTGGCCCCGATGAGTGTAAACGGCGGGAGGTCAATCTGCACTGAGCGCGCGCCCGGCCCCTCGCCTATGAGCAGGTCCAGTTTTCGGTCCTCCATAGCGGGGTATAAAATTTCCTCCACCTGCGGGGCCAGGCGGTGGATTTCGTCGATGAACAGAACGTCCATAGGCTCCAGCGCGGTCAGGAGCGCCGCGAGGTCCCCGGCCCGCTGGATGACTGGGCCCGCCGTGGCGCGGAAGCCCACGCCCAGCTCCCGCGCTGCAATTTGCGCCAGAGTCGTCTTGCCCAGGCCCGGCGGCCCGTGGAACAGGACGTGATCCATGGCCTCGCGCCGGTCGCGGGCGGCCTGTATAAAGACCGCCAGGTTCTCCCGCAGGGCCCTTTGACCCACAAACTCCGCCAGGGCCAGGGGGCGCAAGGACCCCTCGGCCTCCCCCGGCTGCACCTCTCCGTCTAGGTCTGGGTTCTTCACCACAGGCGCTCCTGCGTGCTTTGCGCCTTGTGCGCGATCTTTAGGGTATCGCCGTAAAAGAGGTGATTCATGCGCGCAAGCCTATCTGCCGGGGGCGCAAAAGCGCAAGGACCCTTGGCGAGGCGGCCAAATCCGTGCCGCCAAGCAGATTTTTTTCCTTGACTCCCAGAGGAAAAGTGGTGTATACTCAAAAGCGTAGCCGGACCCGCGCACCCAAAATCCACCGCAATCGCGCCACCGCCCAGATACCGCTGTGCTACCGCCGCGCTACCGCCCAGATACCGCGGTGATACCGCCACGCCACCGCCGGACCACCGCCCAGATACCATTTTGGCGGCACCGCGCGGGCCTACCGGGGGAGGATAGAGATTAGGGTGCTGGTATTTACCCCTGGCATATGGGCGGCAGGCCAAGTTCACCTCTTAATCTGTTGGCTCTCACTATAATATCGTGGTGGGTTCCCGCTGAAACTTTGTCTGAAGGGGGCCCTCCAAACTTACATGAAAGTGAGCGATCTGCCTGATCAGGAGGCATGCAAATAAGGTCTGGAGGACATTTGTGGTCTGGGTTAACGTTCCACCACAAAACAAAGGTTAGGAAGGTGGCCGCAAGTACGGAAAAACCTAAAAACATATTCCGGGAAGTAAAAACACGCCGCGCGGCTGGGGTTATTGTGACTGGTTCATTTTTGCTCATAAATGCCTCCTTCCTGTTATCCACGCCTGCATATAGGCGCGCCTGTACCCAAAACAAGCCCCTGAAAAATAAAAATTTGCTTATTACACAACCTTGCGTCCGCCGCGCGGGGACGCTAGGCTCGCGCCCATGACCCCCGCGATGCCCACGCCCGAGGCCCCCGGCGCCACGACCTACACCATGAACCTGGGCCCGCAGCACCCGGCGGCGCACGGGGTCTTGCGCCTTATCCTGGAGCTGGACGGGGAGGTGGTGCAGCGCGCGGACCCGCACATCGGCCTGCTGCACCGGGGCACGGAGAAGCTGATAGAGCATAAGACATACCTCCAGGCCCTGCCGTACTTTGACCGCCTGGACTATGTGGCCCCGATGAACCAGGAGCACGCGTTCGCCCTGGCCACGGAGAAGCTGCTGGGCATCACGCCGCCGCCCCGGGCGCAGGTCATCCGCGTGGCGTTTGCGGAGCTGGGGCGCATTGTGAACCACCTGCTGAACATCACGACCTTCGCCCTGGACGTGGGGGCCATCACCCCGGCCCTGTGGGGGTTTGAGGAGCGGGAGCGGGGGATGGTGTTCTACGAGCGCGCGAGCGGGGCGCGGCTGCACGCGAACTACTTCCGCCCCGGCGGCGTGGCCATGGACATTGACGACGCCCTGGCGGACGACATGGCCGCCTGGGCCTCTGGGCCGCTGAAAAAGTGCATAGACGACCTGACAGAGCTTCTGGCGGAGAACCGGATATTCAAGCAGCGCACAGTGGACATCGGCGTTGTGTCCAGGGCGGACGCACAGGCCTGGGGCTTTTCCGGGCCCATGCTGCGGGCGTCCGGGGTGGCGTGGGACCTGCGCAAGGCGCAGCCGTATGACGGCTATGACACCTATGACTTTGACATCCCCGTGGGCAAGACGGGGGACTGCTACGCCCGGTTCCTTGTGCGCATGGAGGAGATGCGCCAGAGCGCGTGGATTATGCTCCAGGCCCTGGGGCAACTAACGCCTGGCCCGGTGATGACCGAAAACCGCAAGGTCGCGCCGCCTCCGCGTGCGGAGATGAAGCGCTCCATGGAGGCCACGATCCACCACTTCAAGCTGTTCACGGAGGGGTATCATGTGCCGGAGGGGCAGACCTACACCGCCGTGGAGGCCCCCAAGGGGGAGTTTGGGGTGTGGCTGGTGGCGGACGGCACCAACCGGCCCTGGCGCTGCCGCATCCGCGCGCCCGGCTTCGCGCACCTCCAGGCCCTGGACTTTATGTCGCGGGGGCACATGCTGGCCGACACCGTGGCCATCATCGGCTCCCTGGACATCGTGTTCGGGGAGATAGACAGATGAATCTATTTCCTTTTTCTCTTATGTTTATTTTTCTAGCGGGCCTCATACTGCCCACACAGGCGCTTGCAAATCCAATTGCTCCATCTCTTCCAGAAGAGGTTATTACTATAATATTATTAGTAATCCCATTTATTATAATATTCGAATCTTTTTTTCTGTATTTCATTGCAAAACTAACAATAAAGCAGTCTTTGTGGATATCTATCTTAGCAAATACAGCATCCACGATAGTAGGCATACCATTTGGTATGTTCTGGGAGATAGACGTTAACGGACATTTATTATATATATTTTTAAATATTGGATCGCTTTTTCTGGTTGCATGTTTTTGTGAGGGCTGGATAGCCTATATAAAATATAGGAAATACAATCAAAACAAAACAACTGTGAGGTTATGGATGGGTGTTATATTTGGGAATATTGCGACCTACATAGCTATATCAATCCTATACTTTATATAGATAAAAATTTTTTAATCAACTGTGGTGGTTCGGTAAGGTGGACATCGTGTTCGGGGAGATAGACCGGTAAGGGCCCCCGCCCGCCCGCCGGGGCAATGGGGGGTTAGCCCACCCGGAGGACCATAGCCGGGACGGGCGCGGCCTCTACCATATCCGGATCAAGGCCGAGGGGGCGCTCGGACCCGGCCCAGGGATCCGATTGTGAGTCAGGATCGGCGGGATCTGCCCGGGAAGCGGGCGCTTGGTCCACCCCAACAGGGCACCCGTCTGCGGTGGCATGCTCCCCTATTCGACCCAAAACGTTAGCATCTGCCGGATCTGACCCACGGGGTAGTGCCCGATGCGCTCTCTCAAAGGCACCTTGGCAAAGACCGCAACCATCCTTGTAAAACAGATTACCTGTGCTGCAGGCGGCACTTGCTTGCATGACTGCTGTTTCTATATTTACATCCATTTCTGCCTGGGCCAGAGAGAGTTGTTGCCCCGCCGCAACAAGGGGATCGACGTCCCTTGCCTGGCCCCGCCCATCTCCCGCTCCCAACACAAGCGTAAGGACCGCTCCGGGCAGACTCCCAGATCGCACTGCCTGCCAAAGTCTATCCACAAAATCTGCCATGCCACACCCTTTCTTTTTATGGTTATCGGGCCCCCCGCAACGGTGACCCCTTACATTCATGGTGACACGGGGGGGGGGGAGGCGTCAAGTTTTTTCGTATTGCATTTTAAGCAAAGGCGGCGTTGTTGCCCCCGTGCGCGAAAGGGCCTAAGACAACACCCCCATGGCAGACCTGTTTGACGCACCGAGGGCGGCGGCCCCCCAGGCCTATGACGCCCACGCCATTGAGGTGCTGGAGGGGCTGGAGCCCGTGCGGCGGCGGCCCGGCATGTACATCGGCGGCACGGACGCGCGGGCGCTGCACCACCTGGCGATGGAGGTTCTGGACAACGCTATGGACGAGGCCGTGGCGGGCCATGCCTCGTGGATTTCCGTTGGCTTAGAGGGGGATGGCAGCGTCGTGGTGGCGGACAATGGGCGGGGCATCCCGGTGGACCCGCACCCGCGCTTCCCGGACAAATCCGCGCTGGAGGTCATCCTGACCACCCTCCATGCGGGCGGCAAGTTCGGCGGCGGCGCCTACAAGACCTCCGGAGGCCTCCACGGCGTGGGCATATCGGTCGTGAACGCGCTCTCGGACCGCATGGTGGTGGAGGTGGCGCGGGATAGGCAGCTGTATAGGCAGGGTTTTTCGCGTGGGGACCCCACCGGGCCGCTGGAGCGCCTGGGGGCCGTGCAGAACCGGCGCGGGACCTTGGTGCGCTTTCACCCAGACCCCGATATTTTCGGGCCCGAGGCGCGGATACACGCCTCCACGCTGCACACCATGGCGCGGGCCAAGGCGTACCTGTTCAGCGGTGTGGAGATCCGCTGGGCCTGTGATCCGGCGGTGGCGGGGGACACGCCGGTGCAGGACACCTTTCACTTCCCCGGCGGACTGGCAGACTTCCTGGCCGCAGAACTCCAGGCGAGACAAGCTCTTACAGAGCCTTTCTCAGGCACGGCGGACCTGCCCGGCGGCGGGCGGGCGGAGTGGGCCCTGGTGTGGCCCGCAGATGGCCAGGGGTTTGCCCACTCGTACTGCAACACCATCCCCACGCCCCAGGGCGGGACCCACGAGGCTGGCCTGCGCGCGGCCCTGACCCGCGCCATCCGGGGCTATGGCGAGATGCGGGGTGTCAAGAAGGCCGCCTCTGTGACGGCGGAGGATATTTTTGCCGGTTGTGCCGCCCTGCTCTCTGTGTTCATCGCGGAGCCCCAGTTCCAGGGCCAGACCAAGGAGCGCCTGGCCTCCGCAGAGGTCACGCGCCTGGTAGAAGGCGCAGTAAAGGACCACGCAGACCACTGGCTCGCGGGGAACATGTCCAGTGCCGACGGCCTTTTGGAGGCCCTGATCGCACGCGCAGAGGAGCGTGCACGCCGGCGCGCGGAGCGGGACAGCGCGAAGGTGCCCGCACGCCGGGCGCGCCTGCCCGGGAAGTTGGCAGATTGCTCTAAGGCCGCAGCGCAGGGCACGGAAATCTTTATCGTAGAGGGGGACAGCGCGGGCGGGAGCGCGAAACAGGCCCGCAACAGGCAGACGCAGGCCATTCTGCCCCTGCGGGGCAAGATACTGAACGTGGTGAGCGCCGCGCGGGACAAAATCGCCGCGAACGCAGAGATTTCGGCTCTCGTGCAGGCTCTGGGCTGTGGCACCGGGCGTGCGTGCGACCCCGCCAATCTGCGCTACGAGCGGGTCATCATCATGACGGACGCGGACGTGGACGGCGCGCACATCGCGGCCCTGCTCATCACCTTTTTCTATGACCAGATGCGCCCCGTCCTGGCCGCCGGGCATGTCTATATCGCGCAACCGCCGCTCTATCGCCTCGCCGCAGGCGGTGTGAGCGCCTACGCCATGGACGACGCGCACCGTGAGGCCCTGATGCGCAGTACCTTTAAGGGCCGCAGCAAAGTGGACGTCTCGCGCTTCAAGGGCCTGGGAGAGATGCCTGCGGCGCAACTCAAAGAAACCACCATGAACCCTTCAAAGAGAACGCTTTTACGCGTGACGCTCCCCGCAGTAGCGGAAGGCACTGCCGCGCTCGTCCAGCGTCTGATGGGCCGGGACGCGGCGGGGCGGTTTGCCTTCATCACCGAAAACGCCGCCTTCGTGGACGACGACGCGGTGGATGTATAGGCGCAGTCCTGGCCTGCGGGCAAAAATCCTGGTAGGGCTTGCCGTCATGTCCAAGCCCCGCGTGCGCACGGCCAAGGGCCGCCCCGTCGCCTCCACCAAGTGGCTGGCGCGGCAGCTAGCCGACCCGTATATAGCACGGGCGCGGGCCGAGGGCTACCGCTCGCGCGCGGCGTATAAACTGTTGGAGATGGACGCAAAGGCACACTTTCTGCGCCCCGGCGCGCTGGTGCTGGACCTGGGCGCGGCACCGGGTGGGTGGAGCCAGGTGGCCGCCGCGAAGGGCTGCCGCGTGGTGGCCACAGACATCCTGCCCATGGACCCCCTGTCCGGCGTGGCGTTCACGCAGATGGACTTTATGGACGACGCCGCGCCCGCGCGCCTGGTGGCGGCTCTGGGCGGCCCGGCGGCGCTGGTGATGAGCGATATGGCCCCGAACACCACCGGGCACCGCGCCACGGACCACCTGCGCATCGTGGCCATGGCGGAGGCGGCGCTGGACCTGGCGCAAGCCGTCCTGGCCCCCGGCGGGGCGTTCCTGGCCAAGCTGTGGCAGGGCGGGGCGCAGGGGGATCTGCATAGGGCCCTCACGCGCGGCTTTGCCAAGGTCCGCACCCTGAAGCCCCCGGCCTCCCGCAAGGACTCCGCCGAGTGCTACGCCCTGGCCACGGGGTTTAGGGGCCGAACCTAAACTGACAGCTCTGCGGGCCCTGGCCGCCCCTCTCGCAGTGCATGCCCATGGAATGCAGTTCTTCTTGGAACTTCGGTATATCTATGTCCTGTAGTTCCGTTCTTGCTTCCGATAAAAGGTTTATCATGGTTTCTTCCACAGCACTGGGGCTCCACAAGTATTCCTCTGCACCAGATGCCACGTATTGCAGGTTACTCCACCGCACCGTCACGCGATTTTGGCCTGCATCCACATAACGATCTCGGTCATCAGGCGAGAAGTCCTCCATATTGCGCAAACCTGTTGGGTGCAGAGTCTTTGGGTCCTCGGGCACAGGCCTGGCCAAATGGTTGTCCATGTACACAATGCGCCCAGTGTGCCCCCTGTCACGCACCAAGACCGCTTCGTGGCTACCCGACCAGGTCTCCTTCTGCCCCTCTGGCGATACTCCATCAATCTCTACAAAGCCCCCTATGCGGGCCACATCCTCCGGCGAGATACCGCTCTCTGGCCGCGTTAGGAAATAATTATACAGGGTGCCGTGCGTGTTGCAGTTGCCTGCAACGCTGCCTGTGCGCCTAATCTCTTCCAAAAGGTTTTCCGGCCAGAGCATCTGATTCCTCGTGTCGCCCGTGTCTATGACCCTGGCATCCACCCAGGACTTGATAAGGCCCAGTTTTCCATCCAGGGTTCGTGCCGCCTGGACCCGTTCCATCATGGTCCGTGCGGACGTGGGCCAGTCCTTGGGCTCCATGGGGGCAGGTTTTGGGAACAACTGGTCCCGCATGTCCTGGGATAGAGTGAGGGAGTCCAGAATGCGACCCGGCTCCGCATCCGTGGGCTCAAAGTCGGTGTGCCCCCCGGGCGCGGCCAGGGCGAAGGCGTGCCAAAAGGACTGCGCTTCAAAGAATCTCATCACCTCCATGATAGTGCACGGGGGTTAACGCGCTCCTAACGCCTGGCCACGGGGTTTAGGGGTGGCACCAAAGCGGGAGGGGGCTAATCATTGCCAGTTTTTGCGTTTCCTCATCATGGCGATTGATGAGGTCTCCGTATTCATCGAGAATTTCATATTCGGACATGCCCTCTAGTTTTCTTCTTGTTTCAGCTATCACTTTAAACGTGATTTCAGATCCAAGCTTTTCTTTGCAAGAATGTTCTTCGTCTACAAGCTGATTTATAATCACAGCAATCAGTTGTTCCTTCGTCCTTGAATCGCTCATGACGCCCTCCTTTCCGGTTAATGGCACTCGGGGCCACTGTATCCATAATTTTTGTGTTTGTCAATAGATTTTTTCAAGCCTGGGCAGTGGCTGTGCGGTGGCCCGGCCCCCCCGGCCACAACGCGCGGGTGGAGGCCGTTTTGCGCGCCGCGCTGTCCGACGAGCGGATTAGCCCCCGTGCATTCTGTGCCCGGGCGGTGTAGGCAGGGGGGTATGGCCAGCACCCCAATCTCTATCCTCCCCCGGTAGACCCGCGCGGTGTCGCACCGTCCCTTACATCCCGCCTTCCAGGCAGACCTGGCCCTGCGGGAAGCCCTCCAGCCCGGCCAGCGTCGCGCAGTCGCGGGTGATCTCCACAGGGCTGGCCATGTATGCGCACAAGAGCTGGGCCGTGGCCACAAGAGAGCGGATGTGCGTCCTCTCCCACCCGTGGGAGGCGTCGCAGCCGAAGCACACCAGGGCCGCGCGGATGTCGTTCCCGGCGGCCACGGCGGCGGTGGCGTCGGACTTATAGTGCCGGAACACGTCCCGCGCGTGGGGCAGGCCCGCCTCTTGTGCTAGGCGCAGGAGCTTGCGGGTCAGGTGGTAGTCGTAGATACCCCCCTTGTCCCGCATGGCGATGGTGACTCCGTCCTCTATGGACGCCTGGCCGGGCGCGACGGTGGAGTTGTCCACCGCGACCATGGAGGCCACCTCCCCGCTCAGGACAGAGGACGCGCCGGTGCCCTCTTCCTCTGTGATGGTGAAGAGTACGTGGCACTCCACGGGCAGGGGGGTTGCCGCGTCCACAAGGGCCTTTATCGCCGCGAGCTGGCACGCCACCCCGGCTTTGTCGTCCAAATGGCGCGACTTGATAAACCCCGCCGGGGTGATAACGGGCTCCGCGTGCACGGCTACAAAATCGCCAATGTTGAGGCCCGCGGCTTCCAGGCCCGGCTGGTCATGAACCTCCTCATCCACGCGGATCTCTAGGTTGTCCCAGGTTGCGGGTTGTGTGTCCACCTCTTCATTGTACGTGTGTCCAGAGGCCATGAGGGGCAGGATGGTCCCCGTGTGCCCCCCCGTGTCGGTGAAGACGGTGACGCGCGCCCCTTCCGCGAATCGGGGTGACCAAGTGCCGATGGGCGTCACGGCCAGGCGGCCGTTGGCCTTCAGTTCGCGGACCATAGCGCCCAGGGTGTCCAGGTGCGCCACCGTGGCCCGCGCGCCTTTGGTCTGCGCACCCTTTAGGGTCACCCGGATGGCCCCCCGGCGGGTGAGGGCAAACGACACGCCCAGGTTCTCCAGCTCCCCCGCCACGAGCATTACGGCCCGGTCCGTGAAGCCCGTGGGGCTGTGTGTGTGCAAAAGGCGGATCAGGACGTCGGCCAGATAGTCGCGGTCAATGGAAAAGGGGGTCATAGGGTGGTTGTAGCGCAACAAGGGCCCGGTGTCATCCCGGCGCGGGGGCTACTCCCGCCCTCGGCTTTGGGGGAAGAGGAAGTCTAAGAAGCGCTCCGCCGTGGGCTGGGGCTCGTGGTTTGCCAGGCCTGGCCTCTCGTTGGCCTCAATGATGACATAGTCCGGCTGGTCCGGCGCGGTGACGAGGAAGTCTAGGCCCGTGACGGGGATGCCCAGAGCCCGCGCGGCCTTGCGCGCGGCGGAGGCCAGGTCTGGGTGCAGCTGGGATGTTACGTCGTGGATGGTGCCCCCGGTGTGGAGGTTCGCCGTGCGGCGGACGGTCAGGCTCTCCCCCTCGGGCAAGACGTCATCCAGGGCGTAGCCCGCAGCCAGGACAGTCCGCCGCAGCTCCCGGTCCACGGGGATTTTGCTCTCCCCGCCTGTGGCCTGCGCCCTGCGGCGGGACTGCTTGTGCACCAGCTCTAAGACCGTGTGCACTCCGTCTCCCACCACCGCTGCAGGCCTCCGGACCGCTGCGGCCACGACCGCGTCGTCTATAACGATGACGCGCAGATCCATTCCGGCCACAAGTGGCTCCAGGAGGACTTTGCTGCACAGTTTGCGCGCACTTTCCACCGCGCGGACCAGTTCGGCGGGCGTTTTCACGCCCACTGTGATGCCAGCGCCCTGCTCCCCCACGGCGGGCTTGACCACAAGGGCGCCGTGTTTCTTCAGGAAAGCCAGGTTTGTGGCGGGGCGGCCTGCGACTTTTTGCTCCGGCACGGACAGCCCTGCGCTCTGGAGAATACGGGTAGTGGTGGCCTTGTCCGAACAGCGGCTCATGGCGATGGATGAGGTGAGTTCGGACAGGGACTCCCTGCAGGTGATGGAGCGCCCTCCGTGGGTCAGGCGGAAGTAGTGGTCTACAGGGTCCAAGATCTCCACCTTGATACCCCGCCGTCGCGCCGCGTCTGTGATAAGTCTGGCATAGGGGTTAAGGGTGGACTCCTCTGCTGTGCCGGGGGTGTACAGGTCGGCGTTTATGGCGTTTTTGTGCTTCACGCAGAAAACCGGAACCTGGACGAAGCCCAACTTTTTGTAGAGGTCTATCGCCTCGGTGTTGGAATGCAGGACTGAGAGGTCTAAAAACTTGCGCCCCTTCCGGCGGTAGGCGGTGGCCACGGCTTGGACCATGTGGAGGCCCACCGCAGCGTGGGGGGCTTGGGGGTCCACGGCCAGGGCCCAAAGGCTGGTTCCGCCCTCTGGGTCGTCAAAGACCTTCACGTGGTCCAGGCCCATGCACGCCGCTATGAGGGCCCCGTTCTCCGCATCCTCTGCGATCCAATAGGTCATAAAGTCCTTTTCCGCGACCTCCTCCAGGAAGCCGGGGGCGAGGGGAACCATGCCGCGTGCGCGGTAGATGGCGTTGATGGTCTCCAGGACTTGGGGCTCCTCCCCTGGGCCAAGGGTGCGTATGGTAAAGGCCCCGCGCCGCCCGCGCTTCTTTGTGCGCCAGCCGGGCAGGGGCAGGCGGAATGTGAAGGACGGGTCTATGAACAGGGCGTCAGGGGCGCATGCCACCACGACCTGTGGGTCGCGCAGGTAGAGGGCCACGTCCCGCTGGCCCTCTTGTTCCTGCTGAAGGGTGGTGGCGATGTCCTCGTTTTGCGCGAAGGTGTGCGCGAAGATCATCCGGCCCCACCCGCACGGAACCACAACGTCCCCGTGGGGGAGGTCCGCAGGCTCGCCCCAGCTTTTCAGGCTTGGGGATTGGTTGGGGTCAATCGGGCCGCTCATGGGCACGCTCTATGGCACATGTCGAGGTGTTTGTCCAAAGGGGGGGCCGATTCTGCTGCTCCGCCCTTCGTCCCGCGCGTCACAGGTCCCCAGCTTCCAGCGCACGTTCCAGCCAGTGGATGTCATAAGCCCCGGTGGCGAAGTCCGGGTGGTCCACGATCCGAGCCGCCAGAGGGAGGGTGGTCTTGATGCCGTCTATCACGGTCTCGGCCAGCGCGCGCCGCAGGCGCGATAGGGCCTCTGTGCGGGTTGTGCCGTGGACAATCAGCTTGCCCACCATGGAGTCGTAGTGCGGCGGCACGCGGTAGCCAGCGTACAGCGCACTGTCAAACCGAACGCCCAGGCCTCCGGCGGGGTGGAACTGTGTCACCCGGCCTGGGCACGGGGCGAAGGTCGCTGGGTCCTCCGCGTTGATTCGGACCTCAATCGCGTGCCCGCGCAGGCGGAGGTTGTCCTTGGTCAGACTCAGGGACTCTCCCGCCGCGACCCGTATCTGCTCCGCGATCAGGTCCAGGCCGATAATCATCTCCGTCACCGGGTGTTCTACCTGTATCCGCGTGTTCATCTCCATGAAATAAAACTGCCCGCCCTCATAGAGAAACTCTATGGTTCCCGCGCCGCGATAGCCCATCTTGCGCACCACGTCCGCAGCCAGAGTGCCTATGGCGTTCCTCTTCTCCTCCGACACAGCGGGGCAGGGGGCCTCCTCAATCAACTTTTGGTGCCGCCGCTGGATGGAGCAGTCCCGTTCCCCCAGGTGTATGGCCTGCCCGTGGGCATCTGCAAAAATCTGCACCTCCACGTGCCGGGGCCTTTCCAGGTACTTTTCCAGATATACTGTGTCGTCACCAAAACACGCCTTGGCCTCGGCCCGCGCCTGGGCATACAGCGCTGCGAACTCCCCGGCCTCTCGCACGACCTTCATCCCCCGGCCCCCGCCGCCGGACGCGGCCTTTATGAGGACGGGAAAGCCCATGTCTCGTGCCAGGGCCTCCCCCTCTTCCGCGTTCGCCAGGGCCCCGTCGGAGCCAGGCACCACGGGAAGGCCCAGCTTCGCGACGGTCTGCTTGGCTGTGGTCTTGTTCCCCATGGCAGCGATGTGCTCCGGCGCGGGACCGATGAAGGTGAAGCCGTGCCGACACACCATCTGGGCAAAGTCCGCGTTTTCTGAGAGGAAGCCATAGCCGGGATGGATGGCCTCAGCCCCCGTGAGGGACGCGGCAGTCAGGATGGCGGCGGCGTTGAGGTAACTGTCCTTGGCTGCGGGGGGGCCGATGCACACGCTTTCGTCCGCCAGGCGCACGGCCATGGCGTCCTCATCCGCCGTGGAGTGGACGACGACGGAGGCGATGCCCATCTCCCTGCACGCGCGGATGACGCGCAGCGCAATCTCCCCCCGGTTGGCGATGAGAACCTTCTTGAACATGCGGGGCCAGGGATAGCGCGCCGCGCCGCGGGGCGCAACCTACGCCGAAAGGCGCTTACGGCCCTTGGCGCGGCGGCGGGCGAGGATAGCGCGGCCGTGGCGGCTTGCCATGCGCGCGCGGAAGCCGTGGCGGCGGGCGCGGACGAGGCGGGAGGGCTGGAAGGTGCGCTTCATGGTCCGGCGCTTGTACACGCCCCGCGCGGGGCCTGTCAACTACCTTATCGTCTGGGCGAAGTTGCGCGGGACCACGCGCCGCGCCTGTGCCGGCAGGGCCACGACCGCCCACCCCGCCCGCGCCGCGAAGGCCAGGGCCCCGTCCCGCGTGGGGAAGGCCAGACGTACCTCATCCGCCGTGCCGCGCGCGGGGACCCAGCCCATCACCGGCTCCGGCTCCCCCGGCTGGCCGCCCAGTGGCTGCAAGACCCACGGGCCCACGCGCCCCAGGCCGGACTGCATGGCGCTTTTCGTCGGGGCGTGCAGCAGGGCGCGCATGGGGGGATGATGGCCCAACCGTTACCTTGGCGCAAGGCCTGGCTCGCTTTATAGTCAGCCCCACCATCCCTTGCATCCGCCTCACTCTCCTGCGACCGGCCCGCACGGGGCGAGGGGCGCGAAAGCGCCCGCCCCGTGGGGGGGCGGGCCGGGCGCTGGGCCGCTCTCGCGGCCCGAGGGGACCCCGCAGCGACCGCCGGGGTGACGTTAGGGCCCGGCGGATTTCCTGTGCAAAAAACCGCGGGGGGTTCATGGATTTTTAACGATTTCCGGTGTAAGGTGGGGATAGAGGGGCGCGCAAGGTGCCCGTCGTTTTTTGCGTAAACCAACTTCACAAGGGAGACCAACACTATGTTCACAAAACTTCTGGCCTTCAAAAAGGCCTACCTGGAAGACGAATCCGGCGCCACCGCCATTGAATACGGCCTCATCGCGGCGGGTATTGCTGTTACTATTATGATTATAGTTGGAACTCTTGGCGGCACTCTTCAAACTATGTTTACTAGTATAAATACACAACTCGCTGGCTAGATCCGGTACAATGATCCCCCCCGACCTTTCCGTTTGCACAAAAGTATCGGGGGGGATATTGCACCTTTTATATAAATTTCATTCCCTTAAAACGGCGTCTACATCTATAGAATATGCCCTTCTAGGTGCAATGATATGCCTCATAACAATGCTTACCGTTCTGTCAATCGGTGGATCTGTTTCAAGTATTATAAGTTCTGTTAATAGCTATATGACAGGCTAAGACATGCACCTAAAAACAAGAAAATATCTAGATATAACTGAGAAATGTCTTGCCTTGGCCTTATATTCTTTTATGATATTTAGGCTTTTCCCAAGAAGCTGGGAATATTCTGAATTTTATACGTTAATTTTAGTGGCCTCAGAGGGCCTCGTTATTATTTTGCTCGTTCTTCGCCGACCTGCAAACAATATCTCTAATAATTTGTATGACTGGACAATTGCTCTGACTGGAACCTGCGCGGCACTTATGGTCTCGCGGGGGGGTGAACCCCTGTTCTTGACGGGGGGCGCGTTTCTCATGCTCTTTGGTCTGATCGTCCACTTGTGGGCAAAGGTGGCCCTGTGGCGCAGCTTTGGCCTGGTGGCCGCGAATCGGGAGGTACGGCAGGGCGGCCTTTACCGCCTGGTGCGCCACCCCATGTATGCGGGGTACATGATGACCCATGCGGGGTTTTTGTTGATTATGCCAACGCTGTGGAACCTGGGGGTGTATGTGGTGACCTGGGCCCTGCTCATCCTGCGTATCTTTGCGGAGGAAAAGCTCTTGTCCCAAGACCCGGTCTATAGGGATTACGCGGCCCAGGTGCGCTATCGCCTTCTGCCTGGGGTATTCTAGCCCCCACCCTCGGGGGCGGGGTTTTCTTTTGCCCGTGCGGCGCGGCGTCCCTTCCCCCCGCCGGGATGACGCAACACCCCGCTTGCGCACCCGCAGGAGTCTTTGCCCGCGGCCTGGCGCGGATGACAGGCCCAACGCCGTGCGCTACAACGCCCCCCATGCACCCTTCGGCTCTATACTCCCGCGCTGCACCAACATGGCGGGAAAAACTGGCTGAGGTCAACTGGGGCCTGATTCTTCTCATTTCTTGCCTGGCGAGCGCGGGCTTCGCGGCCCTGACCGCCGCTGCCGGCGGGTCCGTGGACCCTTGGGCCGGGCGGCAAGCTGCGCGCTTTGCCGTGTTCTTGCCCGCCATGGTCGCCGTGGCCCTCATCCCCTTGCGGGTCTGGTACGCCCTGGCCTGGCCCGCGTATTTTGGCACCTTCGCCCTCCTTGTCGCTGTGGAGGTCATGGGCCACATCGGCATGGGTGCACAACGGTGGATAAACCTTGGCTTTGTCCAAGTCCAGCCTTCAGAGCTGATGAAGGTCGCCCTTGTTCTGGCCCTGGCCCGGTACTTCCACGGCGCGCCGGGAGAGGCGGTCCGGTCCCCTGTTTTTCTCCTGCCCCCCATCGCGGCCATAGCCGCGCCCATGGCCCTTGTCCTTGTGCAACCAGACCTCGGCACCGCCGCCGTCCTGGGCCTTGCCGGGGCGGCCGTGCTCTTCCTCGCGGGCGCCCCCTTGTGGCTCTTTGGGGGGGGGCTCGTGGCCCTGGCTGCGGCGGTGCCTGTGGCTTGGCACTGCCTACATGACTACCAGCGCGCCCGGGTTCTGACTTTTCTCAACCCCAGTGCGGACCCCTTGGGCGCGGGCTATCACATCACGCAGTCCAAGATCGCCATAGGCTCCGGCGGACTCTGGGGCAAGGGGTTTGGGGAGGGCACGCAGGCCCGCCTGCACTTCCTGCCAGAGCAGCAGACAGACTTTATTTTCGCCCTCTGGGCTGAGGAGTGGGGCTTTGCGGGCGGCGCGGGGCTGCTTGCGCTCGTTGGTCTTATTGTGGTCTACGGTCTGTGGGCCGCCCTCTCGTGCCGCGCGGGTTTCGCCCGTCTCTTGGCCTTGGGCCTGACTGTGAACTTTGCTCTGTACGTCTTTATCAACACGGGGATGGTCATGGGCCTCCTGCCCGTGGTGGGGGTCCCTTTCCCCCTCATGTCCTACGGGGGGACGTCTATGCTTGCGGTTATGGGCGGGTTCGGCCTCGTCATGAGCGCCTATGTTCATCGCGCAGGCAGGCTGTAAGGCCCCCTGACACTCCCAACGGGCGACCTATCCGGGCAGCTTGCCGTCCGAAGGTAGGCCCATTTCAGACATCAGGGAGCGCGTTTCGTCTTGGATGCGATTGTCTTTTTTGGCGGCGGCGTCGTTCACGGCGGCCACGATCAGGTCCTCCAGGGTCTCGCGCTCTTCCGGCTTGATGAGAGAGGGGTCAATGGCGATGCCTTGTACCATCCCGTCGCAGGTCATGGCCACGCGGACCACGCCGCCGCCGGACTCGCCTATGACCTCAATCTCCACCAGCTTTTTTTGCAGCTCTTGCAGGCGCTCTTGCACCTGTTGGGCCTGGGACATCATTTTTTGGAAGTCCATGGGGGTCTCCTTTCTAAGATTCTCCATCTCTTATACCCTCAATTCGCGCGCCGGGGAAGAGCCGTATCACTTCCGACACCACGGGGTTTGCCAAGGCGGCTTCTTGCGCCGCTTCGGCCAGGGTGGGCCCAGCGCCCGCGTTGACGAGAATGGCCATCCAGCGCCGCTCCGTTAGGCGCGTTAGGGCCTGTGCAAGATCCTGGGGCAGGGTCGCGGGTGCGCCCTCGGCCAACCCGGCCTCTATGCGCCCGGCCTCCACCCGCGCGGGCCGCAAGAACCGATAGACCTGCTCTGCGAGGAGAGGCTGGCCACCAGTGCGGAGACAGGCCACGATGCCCTCAGCCGTTGTGGGCAGTGGCGCGGCGGCAGGGGGGGCCTCTGCGGCCAGCGCGTGAGCAGCAGCACCGCCGCCGCCTCCTCCTCCGGGCCCACCCTTTGCGGGGGGCGGGTGTGCCCCCTGGCCCTCCATCTGCTTCAAGAGGTCCGCCGGGTCCGGGAGGCCCGAGGCGTAGGCCAGGCGCAGCACGACCATCTCCGCCGCCGCCCGCGCGCTGCGCGCCGCCGCAATTTCGCTCAGGCCCTTGCTCAATATCTGCCACGCCCGGCCCAGCGTAGGCATGGACAGGCGGCCAGAAAGCGCCCCGATCCGCGCGGACTCGGCCTGGGTCAGGTCCTTGGCCAGGGCCCCCGGTTTCCCGGCCAGCGCGCGTGCGCGCGACAGGCGGTGCACCCAGGACGCCATGTCCTCCACCACGGCTGCCGGGTCCGCGCCCAGGGCATAAAAATCCTCCAGAGCCCCAAGGGCCCCCTCTGTGTCCCCCGTCAGCGCAGCCTCAAGCGCGTCCAGGACCCGCGCCGTGTCCATCAAGCCCAGCATCTGCTGCACCGCTGCCGCCGTCACTGCCCCACCCTGGGCTTGCGCCATGGCTTGGTCCAGGATGGACAGCCCGTCCCGCACAGAGCCATCCGCAGCGCGCGCGATAAGGGCCAGGGCCTCGTCCTCAGCCTCCACACTTTCCTTCGCGCATATTTCTTTGTAATAGTTTGCCAAAACACCTGGCTCCACCCGGCGGAGGTCAAACCTCTGGCACCGCGAGAGCACCGTCACGGGGACCTTACGCACCTCCGTGGTGGCAAAAATGAATTTCACATGCGGCGGCGGCTCCTCCAGGGTTTTCAAAAGCGCGTTGAATGCGCTCTTGGACAGCATGTGCACCTCGTCAATGATGTACACCTTATACCGCGCCTCCGTCGGCGCGTACGGCACCCCGTCCAAGAGGCCGCGCATCTCCTCCACCTTGCTGGAGGATGCGGCGTCCATCTCCAGAACGTCTGGGTGGTGCCCCGCCGCGATGGCCCGGCACAGGGGGCAGTCATCCGTGGGCCCGGCCGTGGGCCCGTCCTTATAGTTCAGGGCTCTGGCGATGATGCGCGCTGTGGTGGTCTTGCCCGTGCCCCGGATGCCCGTGAGCATGAAGGCCTGCGCCACGCGACCAGACTCTATGGCGTTCTTGAGTGTGCGGACCAAAACGTCCTGCCCGATGACCTCGGACAGGTCCCGGGGGCGGTACTTGCGCGCGAGCACGCGGTAGGGCATCGCTTTGGGATCGGTTTGGGAGTCGTCGGCCACGGCCCCCAACGCATAGGCCAAAGGCCGGCCCCGGCGCAAGCCGTGCCTGTGGTGGCCCCCGAGGCGCCGCCCCCGCCCGACATAGGCATATCCTCCTGCCCCTGCCGCCCTATTCACCGGACCGTAATCCTATCTAGAAAACCTTCGGCACCCTCAAAAAGCGACGCCAGAGCCTGGCGGATCCCGGCGACCTGGACGCCCTGTTTAGGGATAGTTCTGGATGTGAGTTGCTATAATGCATTTAAAAATTTTCTTATACCATAAAATATTTGGCCCCCTGATGGTGGCCGCGTGGTGGGCTCTGTGCTATCCAGAGCGCCATGCAAGAGGTGTTTCTCATCGCGGGCGAGGCGTCTGGGGACGCGCTGGGCGCAGCGCTGATACCGGCGCTGGAGGCGCAGGCCCCGGGTCCCGTGCGGTTCGTGGGCGTGGGCGGTCCGCAGATGGCCGCTGCGGGGATGGAGGTCCTGCTGCGCGCGGAGGACCTGTCCGTCATGGGCCTCCTTGAGATTTTGCCCGAGATTCCAAGGCTATGGAAAATCATGAAGGGCCTAAAAGGCGAGATACTCCGCCGCCGCCCGGCAGTCCTCGTCACCATAGACTTCCCGGATTTTAACATCCTCCTGGGCGCGTCTCTGCGCAAGGCCAAGCCCCGCATCCCGCACATCCACTACGTCGCCCCCACAGTCTGGGCCTGGCGGCCCGGGCGCGCGCGCTATATCTCGCGTTTCCTGGACGGCATTGCATGTCTCTTGCCCTTTGAGCCGCCCTATTTTGAGGAGCACGGTCTGCCCGCAACCTTTGTCGGCCACCCGGCCTTCTCCGCGCCTGCAGCCTCTGGCCCCGCCTTCCGCGCGGCGCACACCATTCCCGAAGGGCCCCAAGTCCTGGGCCTCTTGTTTGGCTCCCGCTCTGGGGAGGTCCGCCGCTGCGGCCGCGCGCTGGTGGAGGCCGCCGTGTTCCTGCGGGAGCAAATCTCAGACCTCCACATCCTGGCCCCGACCCTGCCCCAGGTGGAGTATGAGGTCCTGTCTTGCCTGGCTGAGGCGGGGCTGGACGCGACAGTGACCGCAGACCCGGCGGCCCGCTGGGGGTCCTTCGCGGCCATGGACGCCGCCGTGGCCGTGAGCGGGACGGTGGGTCTGGAGCTGGCCGCTGCGGGCGTGCCGCACCTCGTGGCCTATAAGGCGTCCCCCCTGACGGCCTTCATCGCCCGCCGCCTGGCCCGCGTGCAGCATGTGCACCTGGCAAACCTCATCCTGGGCCGCGCCGTTGTGCCGGAGCTTTTGCAAAAGGACTGCGAGGGGGAGGCCATAGCCAAGGCCGCAGGGCCCCTGCTTACAGACCCTGCCGCGCGGGAGGCCCAGAAGGCGGCCTTCGCTGACCTCCGCCGGGCCTGCGCCGTGCCGGACGACCCCGCCGCGCTTGCCGCGCGGTTCGTGTGGGAGCGCGTGGGGGCGTAGGGCTATGCGTGCAACCGCGCGTGTCCTCACGCATGGGTTGAAAAAAAATAGCTTGACTGTCCAAAAAAATGCGGACATGGTGCCGCCCGCAGCCGCACTGCATTTTTTTTAAGCCCAACCCTTTTTTTTTTCACTCTCCTCGCATATATACGCGGCGCGCAACAGATAGGGTCGGACACACTCTTTTATTAGGAGACCGCCACTATGTTTAGTCTTAACGAAGAATTTGCCGCATTTGCCGGCGAACTTGCCGACTTTGACCTTCAATTGAACCCTCGTCTCTTGAAGATCTTGAGTGGTATGAGCGAACAAGACGAGGACGTGCGCCATGCGGCGGACGCCATTTCAGGTCTAATGCAAAAAGGTTTTGAGGTTAGGCCAGTCCGACAAGGAATCAACTGGGGAAAACTTGATATAAAGGCGCTGCGAAACGGAGAGTTTAAATTTAATCCTTATAGACGACAATCTTGCGAATTTCTTGCCCGCGCCTTATGGCCGAAAGACGGAAAAATAGTGACCCTGTTGCCCCATCAGCCCCCTCTTGAGAGACTGCTCCAGGATTCACGGCGGGAGTTCTATGTATTCTTTTATAGTATTATGAATAGCGCTATACGTTTTAGGGAAGACAATCCTAATGAACAAGAAGTTCCAATTCACGTCAACGTCTCTCCACAGACGATCATAAAGCTCTACCTAACAGAGGACCACTGGGCCCTGAAAGCGTTATTGGATATAGCGATTGACTTCAACATAGAAATTGAGTGCATAGAGCAGAATATTGATGAAGATCCAAAACAAGATCAACATATCTTATATTATATAAATAATAAAGAAGAATTTGCAAAAATCGCGATATTTTGCAAGGATTATGGCAAATCCCTGACGTGCGACGATGCGGGACTGGGCACAGAGCACCATCAAGGTGTGTTCCCTCACGCCGACATAGAAAAGATATGCCTTGTAGGGTTAAAAAACGACGCACTCGGCGAGGACGGTGTTGTCCTCCTGCAAAGAACGCGGGACTTTTTGGATGCGCGGGTGGCCCAGGCAACAGAAGACAAGCCGCTGCATCTTGTCCTGGAGCGTCCCGTGGCCAACGACCTGGCGGTGACGCACGCGCTTCTCTGCGCAATTCTGTCGCCCGCCGTCCGGCAGGCCATAGAAGAGGGCAGGGTCGTGATGGGCGTGCAAGACTATGACGTATCCGGAAGGCCTGTGGGGCTGGACGAGCCCCTGCCAGCACCAAAAGCAGTCACAATAGAGTTCGAGACCCTGCCTGGCATAGGGCAGGCGACCTGTGTGTCAGACATTGTAAAACTTATCAGAAGGCACTGTAGGCGGACTCATAGGCAGGACCGCCTCATAAGAGGGTGCGAACAACACAAAGAAGGCCATGTTTCCGGGCTGGAACGGGAAAGCAACGCGTACCTGAACATGCGCACACCTCAGGCCGCTGCGGCCTGAACGCCCCGCCCGCCTGCGCACGTGCGGACAAACTGAGTCAGCTTTTCCAGGGCCTTGGCCTCCAGCTGTCGCACGCGCTCCTTGGATATCCCCAGCCGCGCGCCCAGGGCCTCCAGGGTCAGCGCGTGCCCCTCTTCCGCCAGGTGCCGGGCGCGGACAATCTCTTGCTCGCGCGCGGGCAGCTTGTCCATGGCCTGCGCCAGGCACGCGCTCCGCGCCCGCGCCGCGCCGCGCTCCAGGGCCTCTTCCTCCGGCGTGGCGCGCTCATCGGCCAGCATGTCGCCCCAGGTGCGGCCCGGGCCCTCCTCCCCCACAAACGCGGCGTCCAAGGAGCGGTCGTTCGCGGACAGGCGGGCCTCCATGGCCGAGACATCCGCCACGCGCACGCCCAGCTTTGTGGCGATCGTCTCCCGTCCCGCGTCGGTCAGGGGGCCCTGCGCCTGCGCCTCGGCCTCTGCCCGCAGGCGGCGGAAATTAAAGAACAGGGCTTTTTGCGCGGAGGTCGTGCCCGTGCGCACGATGGACCAGTTCCGCAGCACATAGTCCTGCACCGCGGCGCGTATCCACCACGCGGCGTAGGTGGAAAAGCGCACGCCCCGCTCGGGGTCGTACCGCTGCGCGCCCTCCAAAAGGCCAATGTTCGCCTCTTGGATGAGGTCGCTCATGGGTAGGCCATAGTGCCTGAAGCGCCGGGCCACGGCCTGGGCCAGGCGCGTGTGCGCCTCCACGAGCCGGTGGAGTGCCCTTTGGTCCCCGTGGTCCCGCCAGCGGCGGGCCAGGGCCGCCTCCTCCTGCGCGTCCAGATACGGCGCGGACAGGGCCCGGGAGACGAAGGCACGGTCAGCGGCCTGTGTTTTTACGTCATCTTTGTGCAGCACAGCAAATCCTCCTCATTTTTAGGGTATACGCACGCGCGTGCGGTTTGGATCATGGCCGCCCGCACATTGGCGCATGCGCAAGAGGGGCGCCGCGCCCTCAAGGCAAAGGCCGTGGGCCTCTAAACCCCTTGACGGCGGGCCCAGCGCAGGGCACAAAGGGTCCGCGTTAGGGGAGGGCTCGGCCATGCGTGTTTTTCTTGTTCTGATCATGGGAGTAGCGATGATGACGGTGACACAGGCCGCTGCGGCGGAGCGGATTGAGATGCAGTTGTCCACCGGGGGGCCGGTGGTGATAGAGCTGAAGCCGGACTTTGCGCCGCTGCACGTAGCGCAGATCAAAACCCTGACCGAAAGGGGGTTTTACGACGGCCTGAAGTTCCACAGGGTGATCGAGGGCTTTATGGCCCAGACCGGGGATCCGCTGGGCACGGGCGCGGGCGGTTCGGACATGGGGGACATCGCAGCGGAGTTTAGCGACTATCCGTACAGACGCGGGACTGTGGGCGCGGCGCGGACGGCGGACCCGGACAGTGCGAACTCGCAGTTCTTCATCTGCTTCACCGACGCGGGGTGCGGGTTCCTCACGGGGCAATACACCGTGTGGGGGCAGGTCGTGGAAGGGATGGAGCACGTGGACGCTGTGGCACGCGGTGAGCCCCCGGCGGAGCCCTCTACGATTGTGTCCATGCGCGTGGTGCAAGACGCGCCGCCAGAGCCTGCAGCCGCCGCCGTCCCCGTGACGGAAGTCCCGCCGCCCGCTGCGGCGAACGAAAAGGCCAAGGACGCGGTCGCGCCGACGGATGAGAAGGCCGAGTAGAGCAGGGGATGTACCAATACCTCGCCCTCCTCCAGCGCATTTTGGACGAGGGCGTGGGCAAGGCGGACCGCACGGGCACCGGGACGCTAAGCGTCTTCGGGCACCAGATGCGCTTTGACCTAGAGGAGGGCTTCCCCCTCGTCACCACAAAGAGGGTGCACCTGAAGTCCATAATCCATGAGCTGCTGTGGTTCCTGTCCGGCGACACGAACATTGCCTACCTGCGCGAGAATGGCGTGCGGATCTGGGACGAATGGGCCGACGCGGGCGGCGACCTCGGCCCCGTGTATGGCAAGCAGTGGCGGGACTTTTCCGGCGTGGACCAGATCGCGGACGTCGTGGCCCAGATCAAAACCAACCCCGACAGCCGCCGCCTCGTCGTCAGCTCTTGGAACCCCCCCGACCTGCCCCGCATGGCGCTCGCCCCCTGCCACTGCCTGTTCCAGTTCTACGTGGCCGAGGGCCGCCTGTCGTGCCAGCTGTACCAGCGCAGCGCGGATGTGTTCCTGGGCGTGCCGTTCAACATCGCGTCCTATGCTCTGCTAACCCTGATGATGGCCCAAGTGACGGGCCTGAAGCCCGGTGCGTTCATCCACACCCTGGGTGACGCGCACCTGTACACAAACCACCTGGAGCAGGCGCGGCTCCAGCTCTCCCGCGCCCCGCGCCCCCTGCCCACCATGACGCTGAACCCCGCCGTGACGGACATCTTTGCGTTTCGCTATGAGGATTTCACCCTCACCGGCTACGACCCCCACCCGCACATCAAGGCCCCGGTTGCGGTGTAGGGGGGCTTTCCCGCCCCCAAAAACCCGTGCTAGGCTCCGGCCCCCGAGATACACGATAAGGAGGCCCAGCCCATGAAACTTTCTCTGGACCGCGATGCGCTCGCCCGCTCTCTGGCCCGCGTGCAGGGCGTGGTGGAGCGCCGGGGGACCATCCCCATCCTGGCCAATGTCCTGATGCGGGCGGAGGGGGGCGTGCTCTCTCTGGCCACCACGGACATGGACCTAGAGATTGCCGAGAGCCTGCCCGCGCAGGTGTCGGCGGAGGGCGCCACGACCGTCCCCGCCTTTATGCTGCACGAGATTGTGCGCAAGCTCCCCACCGGGGCGCGGGTGGACATAGCCCTGGACGACGGGGCCAACATCGTCACCATCCAGGCCGGGCGTAGCCGGTTTAAGCTTTCGTGCCTGCCGGTGGAGGACTTTCCAGAGCTGGGCGCGGGTGAAATGCCCACGCAGTTCACCCTGCCCGCCGCGCAGTTGCGCGTGCTGATTGACCGGACCAAGTTTGCCATGTCCACGGAGGAGACGCGCTACTACCTCAACGGCATATACGTCCACGAGCACGAGGGCCGCCTGCGCGCCGTGGCCACGGACGGGCACCGCCTGGCCAAGTTTGAGGCACCCCTGCCCGAGGGCGCTGCGGGGATGCCCTCTGTCATCGTGCCGCGCAAGGCCGTAGGCGAGGTGCGAAAGCTGATTGAAGAAACCGCGGGGGAGGTGGAGGTTTCGCTCTCTGCCTCTAAGGTCCGCTTTGCTTTTGACCACACGGTTTTGACCTCAAAACTTATAGACGGCACCTTCCCGGACTATGAGCGCGTGATCCCGGAAGGGAACGACAAGGTGGTCACCTTGGACCCACGCCTGTTCAGCGCCGCCATTGACCGCGTGTCCACCATATCGGAGGGTAAGACCCGCGCCGTGAAGCTCATCCTGGACGGGCAGACCGTGACCATCTCTGCCTCCTCCCCCGAGGCCGGCAGCGCCACGGAGGAGGTGGAGCTGGGCGAGGCCGCGCCCGCGCAGATGGAGATCGGGTTCAACGCCAAGTACCTTCTGGACATCACCACCCGCGTGGAGGGAGAGAAAATCCGCATGGACTTTGGGGACCCCTCGGCCCCCACCCTTTTGCGCGACGCAGACGACGAGGCCGCGCTGTACGTCCTCATGCCGCTGCGGGTTTAGGCCCCTCCTAGGCCGCGCGGAAGAGGAGGGAGGCGTTTGTGCCGCCGAAGCCGAAGGAGTTGGTCAGGGCGGCGCGCGCGCGCTTTTCCTGGGCTGTCAACGGCACGAGGTTCAGGCCCGCGGCCTCCGCGCACGGTGCGTGCAGGTTCAGCGTGGGGGGCAGGACCCCGGTCTCCAGAGCCTTTAGCGTGTAGACGGCCTCCACGGCCCCCGCCGCGCCCAGGAGGTGGCCCACCGCGCCCTTTGTGGAGGACATGGCCACGCCCGTGCCGGCGAACAGGCGGTTCACGGCGATGCACTCCACCGCGTCGCCCGTGGGCGTGCTCGTCCCGTGGGCGTTGATGTAGTCCACCTTCCCTGGGGTCACGCCCGCGCGGGCGAGCGCTGCCGTCATGGCCCGGTACGCGCCAGAGCCGTCGGGGCTGGGTGCCGTGATGTGGGATGCGTCGCCGGACAGGCCATAGCCCGCGAGTTCGGCGTACACCCGCGCGCCGCGCGCCCGGGCGTGGTCGTAGTCCTCCAGGATAACGACCCCCGCGCCCTCCGCGATGACAAACCCGTCGCGCCCGGCGTCAAAGGGCCGGCTGGCCTCGTCCGGCCGGTCGTTGTAGGCGGTGGACAGAGCCCGCGCGGCGGCGAACGACGCCACGCCCAGGGGGTTGACCGCAGCCTCCGCCCCGCCGGCGACCATCACGTCCGCGTCACCCAGGGCGATGAGGCGCGCCGCGTCCCCTATGGCGTGCGTGCCGCTGGCGCAGGCCGTGACGACGGCGTGGTTTGGCCCCCGGAAGCCGTACTTTATGGACACCTGCCCGGAGGCGAGGTTGATGAGCATAGCGGGCACGGTGAACGGAGAGAGCCTGCGCGGGCCCTTTTGGTCCAGCGTGAGAGAGGCCTCGTAGGTTGTCAGCAGCCCCCCTATCCCAGAGCCGATGAGCACACCGGTGCGGTCTGCGGCCTCCTCCGTCGCGGCTGCGTAGCCCGAATCGGCCAGGGCCTCCGCCGTGGCGGCCAGGGCGTAGGCGATGAAGATATCGCTCTTGCGCCGGTCAGCGGGGGGCATGGCCGCGTCCAGGTCCAGTGCCCCTGGCCCCTCCAGCGGCACGCACCCGGCTATGCGCGAGGATATGGCCGAGGCATCAAAGTGCGCGATGGGCCGGATGCCGCACGCGCCCGCCGTGAGCGCGGCCCAGTTGTGGCCCACGCCCGCGCCGAGGGGCGAAACCACGCCCAGACCGGTGACAACGACCCTGCGCACCAGGGGCTACGCCGCTTTGTCCAGGTTTTCCTGGATGAACTTCACGGCGTCGCCCACGGTTTGGATGCCCTCCGCCGCGTCGTCGGAGATCTCCACGCTGAACTCCTCCTCAAACGCCATGACCAGCTCCACTGTGTCCAGGCTGTCCGCGCCCAGGTCATCAATGAAGTTGGCCTCGGGCGTAATCTTGGCCTCCTCCACGTTCAGGTTGTCCACGACGATCTTTTTCACGCGGTCAAAAATGTCGGTCATCAGCTGTGCTCCTTTCTCTAGCGGTTGTCCGGGGGCGGAGCCTACGCCACGCCCAAAGGGCTTTGCAACCCCCCTTGACGCCCTGGCGCGCGCGCCCTATACCAACCGCTAGCACTCCCATGGGGGGAGTGCTAACATGCAACACAAAAAGGGAGGAAAACCCATGAAGTTCAAACCTCTGCACGACCGCGTCCTCGTCCGCAAAATTGAAGAGGACGACAAGGTCGGCTCCATCATCATCCCTGATTCCGCGAAGGAAAAACCCATGCGGGGTGAGGTCTTGTCCGTGGGCTCTGGCCACGTAAACGACGAGGGCAAGATTCGCCCCTTGGACGTAAAAGAGGGCGACACGGTCATCTTCTCAAAATGGGCCGGGACGGAAGTCCGCATAGACGGCGAGGAGCTGATGGTGATGAAAGAGTCCGACATTATCGGGATTGTTGAAAAGTAAACGAAAGGAGAACACAGACAATGGCAGCAAAAGCAATTACACTGGGCGCCGACGGGCGCATGGAGATGCTCGAAGGGGCCGAAATCATGGGCAACGCCGTGAAGGTGACCCTCGGCCCGAAGGGGCGCAATGTGGTCATGGAAAAGGCCTTTGGGCCCCCGTCCGTCACCAAGGACGGCGTGAGCGTGGCCAAGGAGATCAAACTGAAAAACAAGATCGCAGACCTCGGCGCGCAGATGATCAAGTCCGTGGCCTCCAAAACCGCCGATGAAGCCGGCGACGGAACAACCACCGCCACAGTCCTGGCTGTGTCCATGTTCCGCGAGGGCATAAAGGCCGTGGCGGCAGGGATGAACCCTATGGACCTGAAGCGCGGGATTGACCTGGCCGTGGACAAGGCCGTGGCCGAGCTGAAGGGCAACGCCAAACCCGTCAAGGACGAGGAAATCGCCTACGTCGGCACCATCTCTGCCAACGGGGATGACAAAATCGGCCAGATGATCGCCGAGGCCATGTCCAAGGTCGGCAAGGAGGGCGTCATCACGGTCGAGGAGGCCAAAACCCGCGACAACGAGCTAGAGGTCGTGGAGGGCATGCAGTTTGATCGGGGCTACCTCTCCCCGTACTTCATCACCACCGAGGAGATGACGTGCGAGCTGGACAACCCCTACATCCTGCTGCACGAGAAAAAGCTCTCCTCCCTGCAGACCATGCTTCCCCTCCTGGAGGCCGTGGTGCAGAGCGGGCGTCCCCTGCTCATCATCGCCGAGGACGTGGAGGGCGAGGCCCTGGCGACCTTGGTGGTGAACAAGCTGCGGGGCGGCCTGCGTGTCGCGGCTGTCAAGGCCCCCGGCTTTGGCGATCGGCGCAAGGCGATGCTGGAGGACATGGCGGTCCTGACGGGCGGCCAGGTCATCTCAGAAGAGTTGGGCATGAAGCTGGAGAATGTGAAGCTGGATGCGCTGGGTACGGCGCGGAAGGTGACGCTCACGAAGGACGACACGACCATCGTGGATGGTGCTGGGACCAAGGGCGACATTGAGGCCCGCTGCAACCAGATTCGCCAGCAGATCGAGGACACGACCAGCGACTACGACAAGGAGAAGCTGCAAGAGCGCCTGGCCAAGCTGGCCGGCGGTGTTGCGGTTGTCCGCGTCGGCGGGGCGACCGAGATAGAGGTCAAGGAGCGCAAGGACCGTGTGGACGACGCCGTGCACGCGACCCGCGCCGCCGTGGAGGAGGGTGTCATCGCCGGTGGTGGCGTGGCCCTGCTCTATGCCTCCCGCGCGCTGGAGGGCCTTACGGGCGAAAACGCAGACCAGAACGCCGGTGTGGCCATCGTCCGCCGCGCGCTTCAGGCACCTGTGCGCCAGATCGTGGAGAACGCTGGCGTGGAGGGCTCCGTCGTCGTGGACAAGCTGCTCGCGCAAAAGGACGCGAACTTCGGCTTTGACGCGCAAAAGGAGGAGTACACAGACCTCGTGAAGTCCGGGATCATTGACCCCGTCAAGGTCGTGCGCGTCGCGCTCCAGGACGCAGCGTCCGTGGCGTCACTGCTCATCACCACCGAGGCCGTCATCACCGAAATCCCCGAGGAGAAATCCTCCGGCGGTGCCGGCGGCATGGGCGGTGGCATGGGCGGCATGGATATGATGTAGCCTCAGCGTTATACGATACTGTATGGCCCCCGCCCCCCCCTCCAAGGGGGGCGGGGGTTTTTGAGCGCCACCCCAAAAGACCTTATTTCGGAGAATAAAAAATGCCCACTTATAAATATTTACTATTTGGCACTAATAACCCGACCAAAGAACAGGTTGAAAGTGCCTTAGATCGGGCATGGAAAACGCGCAATTTTGAAATAGAGAGATACTGGGGAAGGTCTTTATATTTTTGGGGATTCATTTTAGCAATTTTTGTTGCTTACGCAGCCGTTAAAAAAACAGATTTTGATGGATATCAATTTGTTGTATTTATGCTTTTATCTTTAGGAGTACTGTTCTCCTGTGCTTTTTATTTGTCAAATCGTGGAAGCAAATTTTGGCAAGAAAATTGGGAAGCACACATTGATATTCTAGAAAAAGAAGTAGAATGCAATATATATAAAGTTTTATTAATGAAAGACGATGAAAACATTTGTATTGACTATCTTTTGTCTAGTGCTAATTATTCTGTTTCAAGAATAAACACTTTTGTCAGTTTATGTCTTTTTGTTTTTTGGGCTTCTTTATTTTTAATAGAAGCTACTTCATTTATCAATTTGGATGATCAAAAATTATATGCAATTTTTTCGGTATTTTGTTTTATCTTAACTTGCGTCGCAATCTGTCTCTTGTGGTGTAAGTGTCTTTCGTCTTTTGGAAGAGAAAGATTCAAAGATTTTGATAATAAAGATGAAAATTGTATCTACAAGTATCATTATAGAAAAATCTTTAAAAATTAAAGGCCACAAAACCTAACACAAAAAACACCAAGGGCGGCCCAGGTTTACCCCAGGGCCGCCCTTTTTGCTCCCCCAAGCTTGCCGCTCTTTTCGGGGTGCGCTATGATGGGGGAGAGGGGGAAGAGATCATGGCAAGCCTGACAAGTGCTATCATTCTCGGCGGTAAGGGGATTTTGTCTCCGCGCGGGGACTGGAAGGCCCGCCGTGCCCGTATCTTGCGCGATGCGAAGACAGGGCAGTTCCTGGACGCCCAGAGCTTCCGTAAGGGGATGCGTGAGGCCCTCACACAAGAGGGCGGCCGTGGATAACGCAGACACGGATGACGTTGCCCTCTCTGCGCAGGACTCGCCGGGTGTCGTTGTGCATCGGCGCAGCGTATCCGTGTGTGTTACGGGCCCCTGGCCGCAGGCCCAAGAATTTGCGCTGTATGAGGAGTCCTGCCCCGGTGCAGGCAACCGCATACTGGCGTACATGGAGGCCGAGCAGGCCGCTCGCCACAAGCTGCAAGACATGGACATGCGCGGGGCCTTGCGGTCGGAAATGTGGGGCCTGGCGGCCGCCTATTCCCTCATGCTCTGTCTTGTTGGCGCCGCCTTTGTCTTGGCCCTGTACGGCCAAGAGGTTATCGCGGGCGTGTTTCTCGGCGCCGGCGTCCTGGGCGCGGTGTATAAGTTCATCGACGGCAGACCCCCAACAGAAACAGCACCGAAAGAGATACAGGGCTAGACCTCCTGACCCCCCCTATGGGGCCTTGCGCGGGCGGCGCGGCCCGGCGTAGAACGGGGCTATGTTCCCCGGCCCGCTGCAGATCGCCCTGGTCATCGTCCTGGTCCTTGTGCTCTTCGGCGCGGGCCGGGTGCCGGACATCATGCGCAACATCGCCAGGGGCGCGCGGGCGTTCAAAAAAGGCCTGGAGGACGACCCAAAGGACGAGGATAAGCGGTGAAGGCCCGGCGCACCGCGCTCGCCCTGGCCTTGTGTCTCGCGTCCCCGGCCCATGCCTGGACCGGGGCCGGGGGCGAGGCCCCCTGGCGCGACACGTATGTGAGCGCCGAGATCCAGGCCATCTGCGAGGCCGCCGTCCAGGTGCCCCTGCCCCCCGCGCCGGAGCCCAAGGCCCCCCCGGCCCCGGACTGTGACGTCCTTGACCTCTACTATGGCATAGGGGGCCCGGTGGACCACGCCGCTGCGCGGGACTGCGCCCATAGCCACCCTGAAGAGGGAAAGGGGTGGGAGGACGCGGTCTTGATGATGCTCTACGCCAACGGCTACGCGGTGGAGCGCAACTTGGACGCGGCCACGAGGCTGGCCTGCGAGCACGGCGGGGCGCCCATGGCAATCGGTCTGCGCGTCCAGTACCTGCAAGACATCAGGGCCCTGCCTCCCGGCGGACGGCTGCGCCAGTGCGCGGAGGGTCCGCACCACCACCAGTACTCAGAGGCCTACTGCCGGGGGGCGTTTGACCTGTGCGACGACGCCACAAGCGGGTACATGATGGGCTGGTGCGTGGCTATAGCCTCGGGCAAGGCAGCCGCTGCGCGGGACGCACGCCTAGAGAGCCTGTCCGAGGACTGGCCCGAGGCGCACAAGGCGGCGCTGGGAGCCCTAAAGGTTGCGGCCTGGGCCTATATAGAGGCCCACGGGGGCAACGAGGTGGACCACAGCGGCACCGTCCGCGCGGCCATCCAGACTGGTAAGGAGGACGAGATGCGCGACGCGTTTGTGGAGCGGCTGGAGCGGTTGGAGGACGGCTGGGCCCCGGCCTTCCTGGACCCTGGGCAGGCCCTTCGCGAGGCGGACTCCGACCTCAACGCCGCCTACCGCGTCGTCATGGGGTGCGACGACTTTGGCCCCATAAGCGGCATAACCGCAGACGGCATTCGTGAGACGCAGCGCCTGTGGATCCCCTACCGCGATGCCTGGGCCGCCCTGGCCGCCGCACGCTGGCCGGGCGCGGGGGCCGACGCCATAAGGGCCCATCTGATCCGGGAGCGGACGGGCATCCTTAAGGGTCTGCAATTCGACTGCCGCGCGTTTAAGCGTTGACAACGCCGCTGCGCTGGGCCATAAAGCACGGCCTGGAAGGAACACGCCATGAAACAGACCCGCTCCATACGCGCCGCTGAGGTGGACAAGAGGTGGCTCCTTGTGGACGCCGAGGGCGTTGTGCTCGGCCGCCTGGCGAGCCTCATCGCCGCCCGCCTACGCGGGAAGCACAAGCCCTCGTTCACCCCGCACGTGGACTGCGGTGATCACATCATCGTTGTGAACGCGGGCAAGGTGAAGCTCACCGGGAACAAGGCCCAGGGGGACGTGTTCCACTGGCACACCGGCTATCCGGGGGGCATAAAGAGCCGCACCAAGGGGCAGATCCTGGCCGGGCGGCATCCAGAGCGCGTGGTGGAAAAAGCTGTGCAGCGCATGCTGCCCCGTGGGCCCCTGGGGCGGCGGGTGTTTGGCAACCTGCGGGTCTACCCTGGCCCGGACCATCCCCATGTCGCGCAGCAGCCGGAGATGTGGGATATAGCCGGGGCAAACCCCAAGAACACACGAGGAAAATAAGGCATGGCGGACTTTTCAGATCTTAAGGACATTGTGGGCGCGATGCCCCAGGAGACACCTGCAGCGGCGTCCGCGGTGGAGTCACCCGCGGTGGAGCCGGAGCCCAGGCAGCCCGTTTTGGACGCTCTGGGCAGGGCCTACGCCACCGGGCGGCGCAAGCGCGCCAGGGCCCGCGTGTGGCTGAAGCCCGGCACCGGCGCGGTTGTGGTGAACGGCCAGGACCAGGCCGTTTACTTCGGACGGCAGACGCACCGCCTCATCTTCAACCAGCCCTTCTTCCTTTCTGGGCGCGTGGGGGCCTACGACGTTATGGCCACGGTCAAGGGTGGCGGGTCCTCCGGGCAGGCCGGGGCCCTGCGCCACGGCATCTCTCGTGCGCTGGAGGCCTATGACCCCACCCTGCGCCCCGTGCTGAAGGCCGCCGGTCTCCTCACCCGGGACGCCCGGGCCGTGGAGCGCAAGAAGGTCGGCCTCCACAAGGCCCGCCGCGCCAAGCAGTGGGCCAAGCGCTAGACTCTGGGCCTTACGCGCACAGCAAAGGGCACAAGACCCGCGGCGAGAAATCCGACGGTGCACTCCTGGGGCTGCTGCGCGCGCAGCCACCTCAGGGGCCTGGACGTTCGCTCTGGGCGATCCAGGCCAAGGCCCGGACATAGCCCTCCGGCCCCATGCCAGCGAAGCGGGCGGCGGCCAGGGGCTCTATGTAAGAGGTGTGTCGGAAGGCCTCCCGCTCCATGGGCTCAGAGAGGTGCACCTCCACCACGGGGCCGTCGAAGGTCTTCAGGGCGTCGTGCAGAGCGATGCTCGTGTGGGTCCAGGCCGCAGCGTTGATGGCGATGGCGTTGTAAACCCCGCGTGCCGCGTGGATCCACGCCAGCATCTCGTGCTCTGCGTTGGTCTGACGGAAGTCCACAACCAGGCCCAAGAGCAGGCCCTCCGCGCGACACAGGGCCCCTATGTCCGCCAGGGTGGCGCTGCCGTACACCTCTGGCTCCCGCACGCCGAGCAGGTTCAGGTTTGGGCCGTTGAGGACGAGGACATGGCGCACGGGATTTATTCTACATGTCCCCAGCGCGCCTGGCCAGGCGCGACAAGAAAAGGCCCTTCACGCGTATGGGTTCCTGGACGCACGGATGTCCAGGCGCACAGGCACGCCCTCCATGCCAAACGCGCTCTGGAGGCCGCTGGAGAGATAGCGGCGGTAGGAGTCGGGCACGTCTGCGGGGCGAGAGGCCCACAGGACAAAGGTCGGGGGCCGCGCCTTAACCTGGGTGATGTATTTGAGGCGGTTGGGCCGCCCGGACGCGCGGGGCGGGGGGTGGCGGGCCACGGCGGTGGCAAGCCAGCGGTTGAGCGCCCCGGTTCCTGCGCGGGCGTTCCAGCGGCCGTACAGCGCGGTGGCCGCGTCCGTCAGGGCGGGCACCCGGCGGCCCGTGAGGGCCGACAGCGTCACGATAGGCACGGCCCCGGCCTGCCCCAGGGAGCGGCGCAGGGTCTCCCTCGCCGCAGCCAGGGTGCCCTCCCTGTCCGTGACGGCGTCCCACTTGTTCAGCACCAGGATGAGCGCCCGACCCTCGTCCAGCACACGCCCCGCGAGGGCCAGGTCTTGCCGCTCCACGGGGGCCGTAGCGTCCACCACAAGGGCCACCATCTGGGCCAGCCGCACGGCGCGCAAGGCCTCTGCCCCGGCCATCTTTTCCAGCGCGCCCGACACGCGCGCTCTTTTGCGCAGACCCGCCGTGTCCACCAGGCGCCACTGCGTGCCCTTATGCGCCCAGTGGACCTCCACAGAGTCCCGAGTCACCCCGGCCTCCGGCCCCGTGAGGGCCCGCGCCTGGCCTATAAGCGCGTTCAGGAGCGTGGACTTGCCCACGTTCGGCCGCCCCACGATGGCCAGCTTCACGGGCCGCTCCGGTGCCTCGGGGAAGGCGTAGTCCTCCAGGCCCTCCAGGGCGTCTATATCCCCCAGAGGCGCGGCGTTCTCCTCTGACACCTCTCCCACGGGGGGCTCGGCCTCCTCAAAATACGGCAAAAGAGCCGCGTGGAGGGCGTCAAGGCCCAGGGAATGCGCCGCCGAAAGGGCAATCGGCTCTCCCAGGCCCAGGGCGTGCGCCTCGGCCAGGTGCGCCGCCACAGCGCGCGGGTTCTCCGCCTTCGCCGCGCCCAGCAGGACGGGCTTCTTGGCCCTGCGCAAAAGCGTCGCCAGGTCCCGGTCCGCCGCCGTCACGCCCGCCCGCGCGTCTATCAGGAACAGCGCTACGTCCGCCGCCTCCAGCGCGGACAGGGTCCCCGCGCGCATCGCCGCCGTCACCGTCCCGGCGGGCGCGTCCTCCATGCCTGCGGTGTCTATGGCGATGAACCCGTCCCCAAAGAGGTCGGCCTCGGCCTCACGCCAGTCGCGCGTGACGCCCGGCGCGTCGTGCACCAGGGCCAGCCGCTTGCCCACCAGCGCGTTGAACAGCGTGGACTTGCCCACGTTCGGGCGGCCAAGAATGGCAAGGCGCAGCATAGCCCCCCATCATGCCCGCGCCGGGCCGCGGGGTCAAAGGCCCTGCCCGCCCAGCCAGGCCCGGATGCGGCGCAGGACCTCCGGCGGGGCGGCCTTCAAGAACCGCTCGGACAGCACGGCCACGATGCGCCCGTCCGTGCCGAAAATAACATCGTCACTCGCCCAGTTGTTGCACTCCGGACAAAGGGGGATGAGATTGTCTATCCCCGCGCCCTTGTTCGGGTCCATGTGCCCCTTGTCGGGGTTGCGCGTCTCCTTCCCGCAGTGGGCGCAGCGATACCTATAGAGAGCGCATTTGTCAGCCCAGTCACGCACCAGAACGTTGTCCGTTCGTTTGAGTCGGTCATCGCGCACAAAGATTGGGCTCTGGGCGCAGGGACGCGAGTGCGTAGGTGCCTTTTGGCATATGTGTCCCGTTGACAAGGCGCCTGTATTCTGGGGGCCCACGCCCGTCACTAACGATGTACCATCCATACTTGGACCGCAAGTGTCGTGCTTGGGCATCTGTTGAGCCTCCCGCGATTTTGTTCGCAAAAAGGCCGAGACTATTCTTGTCTACGGGCCTTTCCAGAAAGAATGACAGACCAACAAGCCATGAGATTGCAACCGGGCCTCCTGGCCACTTAACGCCTTGGGCTTCCAGGTCCTTCTCCCACATGCCGTGGAGCCACGCTTTTTGCTCCTCAAACCGCTTTATGTGACTGTCATCCAGGACACAGATTTCAACGCTCATGGGCCACCTCCTCTATCCGCCGCTTAGCGAGGGTAACATAGGACTCCTCAATATCAAACCCGATGAAGGCCCGTCCGGCGCGGAGGGCGGCGATGCCGTGCGTGCCGGAGCCCGCGAAGGGGTCCAGCACGACCTGCCCCGGCGCGGAGAACAGGCGCACCAGGTGCTCTATCAGGCGCACGGGCTTGACCGTCATGTGCGCGTTGCCCGCCCCCTTCTCCGCTGGAGTGGGCTTTGGACAGTGTATAACGTTGCCCGGAAACTTCCCCTCCCACGTCTGCGTGGCATCCATAAGGCCCGTGCCGTGCTCCGCCCAGTTCTGCACGAACGTCCCCTCACGCGGCTTTTGCGCCAGGACCATGGGCTCAATCTGCGGGCGGAGCTGGGGCGTCTTGCGCCCCTCCATGCTTTTTATGAGCGCGGCCTTCTTGGCCTCGGGCAGGGGCATTTTGCGCACAAAGTGGTCCATGGAGAACGCCTTAGCCTGCCCCGTGTATGTCCAGCCGATCATGTCCCGCACCTCAAACCCCGCGTCCTCCGCCGCCACGGCCAGGCGGTGGTACAGCCGGGCCTGAGAGAACGCGATGAAGAACCCGCCGGGCTTCAGGACGCGGATAGCCTCGCCCGCCACGGCGGACATGAAGCGTCCAAAGGCGCGGGCCTGGCCGGGGTCAAACTTCATCCCCACGGGCAGGGAGCCCACGACCCCCGCCCGCGCGGCCCGGCGTGCCAGGGTGCTGTCGTCCCAGTCCGCGCCCATGCCGTCTATGAAGTACGGCGGGTCCGTGATGACGAGGTGGACGCTCCGGTCTTCCAGCTCCCGCATAAGGGCCACGGCATCCCCGGCCTCTAGGCGCCAGGGGGGCTTTTGGGGCGTAAAAGGCACGACCACACGGCGAGACTGCGGAGGCATCACCGGGCGAGCCTCCCACACACCACAAAACTACGTCAAGCGCCTATCTCTTGGTGTTGAGCAGCTCGGTCATCATCTCATCCGCCGTGGAGATGACTCGCGTGTTCGCACTGTAGGCCCGCTGCGCCACGATAAGGCGCGCGAACTCGTCTGCGAGGTCCACGTTTGAGTTCTCCAGCGTGGAGGGCTCAAAGAAGCCCGCCCCGCCGTTGCCGGCCTCGCGCAGGTTTTCCTCCCCTGACTCCTCGGACTTGGAGTACGCCGTGCCGGACTCCTCGTTGAGACCGTTCGCGTTTGCAAAGGTGACAAGGGGTATTTTGTACAGGGTTGCGCTCGCACCGTTGGAAAAGCGCGCCACGATGAACCCATCCCGGTCAATCTCCACTCCAGTTCTGAGCCCCAGCTCCGCACCGTTTTGGTCGGAGAAGATAACGTCATAGTTCCCCGCGAACTGCGTGAATCGTTCTATGTCCACCTTTATGGTCTGCGTTGGGTCTGACCCGTTGCCCCAGTTTATCCCGCTTAGCTCTATGTCTATGTTCCCCGCCGTGTCTGGCGTGGCGTTGAGGGTCCCGTCCGTGTTGAAGTTGATAAGCCCCTTGGTCAGGGCCGTTCCGTCTGGGTGGCGTATGGTCACCTCCCACCACCCCTGCGTGTTGGGCGCAATGACATTGGCCAGAGTGGGGAAGTCCTCTTGAGACGGATAGGTCGGGAAAGGTTCCACGATCTCTGATTGTGGACCATAGGTCAGAGGGGTCCCCGGCGTGGCGGGGTCTGTCACCATAGACAAAGTGTTTGGGCCCGTAAGAGGTGCGCCCACATTCTCCACAAAGGACAGAGAAGATGTGGGAGAAACCACCTGGAACAAAATGCGCCCAGACTCGTCCACGCGGGCCTGGAGGATATTGTTGGTTCCGGAGGCACCGAAGTTCTGGCTGATATCGCCCACAAGGTCTTGAACGGTGTCCACGCGCGTTTCACCCGCCAGGCCGTCTTGGCCAATAATATACGTCTCGCTGACCGGAGCGCCTGCCCCGGCAGGCGTGACCGTAATGGTGAAGGTGTCTCCAGCGGCGATGCTGGGCGTCTTGGGGCCTACCAGGTTGTCGGCCAGGGTAAGGGTAGACGTCCCCGTGGTTGCCACAGCCATAGGGCCCAGAATCTTGCGAAACTCAAAGTTCATGTCTTGCCCAGAGCCCAGGGAGTCAAACACGCGCAGGCCCCGCTGGAAGTGGGCGGCGCGGATCTCTGGTATGGGCAGGGTCGTGGACGGCGCAAACAAGGCGGGGTTATAGGCTGGCTCTTCTGCGTCCAGGTTGATGGAAATCTGCGCGCTGGAGGTCGGGCGCGTCAGGCCGCCCAGGAAGGAGACATTCGCGGGCACAAGAGAGGTCAAGTCCCCCTGTGCAGCGGGGAGATCGCCCTCCGTGTCCACAGGCCAGGCGTACAGCACAAAGCCCGCAGAGTTGGCCAAAAAGCCCTGCGAATCCTCACTAAACTGGCCGTTCCTGCTGTAGAGGAACTCTTGATCGCCCTCCGTGGAGCGCTTGACCGGAATAAGGCCATTGCCCGAGACGCCCACGTCCGTGGCAGAGGACGTCTGCTGGATGCCCCCTTGCTCCTTGACCTTTTGCAGGCGGTTTGTGGAGACCGTGCCGGGGGAAAAGCGGGCCTGGCGGCTTTCGGTTGTCACCAAGGACAAGAACGCGGCCTCAGAGCGCTTAAAGCCCACGGTGCTCACATTCGCGATGTTGTTGGCGATGATGGCAGTGTTCTGCGACTGAGCGTTCAGCGCAGACACCCCGGTAAATAAAGATCCAAATAGACCCATTCTTCTATGCCCTCCGTTTTCTAAAAATGTACGTATCTGTGCCCAGGAACATGTGTTTCTGATACCCTGCGCCCCGTAGAATATGTTGTATATTTTGCATATTTTCTTGAAAAATCTCGATCATTAATGTGGGCGAGAAACTCGATAATGTATGGAGGGCGCCCTTAAGAACGGCCCCTTCATTTCCTTCGACATCTATTTTTATAAGATCTATATGCTCAATTGCCTGGCCTGCCAGAACGCCGTCTAGAGTATGAACTTCTATATTCACGTCTTTTTGTTCTTTAATGACCGTCGCGCCTATATTTTTGGGGTCAAACGAAGCGATGTCGGCGCGCCCATATCGTGCGCCCAAAGCACAATTGAAGCAATGCACGCGATCTTCCAGATCATTAACGGAAATATTCTTTATAAGAATCTCATAGGTCTGCATAACGGGCTCAAAAGCTAAAACCCGCGCCCGGCGCTCATGAGCCCAATAGACCGTGTGATTTCCTATGTTGGCACCTATATCTATAACAGATCCGCCATGCGGGACAAACTCGTTCACCTTATTTAGCAAAGATGACTCATAGTAATTTCTGCGCAAGGCGATATGGCGCTGTATTTCATCCTGTATTCTATTTGGCATATAGAATCGCGCACCAGTGCTCAGTTCCGTTAGGGCATCGGGGTCGGCAATGTAGTCGCGTATATTTTCCACCTCTCCTTTCAGGCTCTGAAAGGCTCGCGTGCGCTTAAGAATGCTGCTTATCCACTTCATGGCGTTTCTTGCTTCGTTGCGAATTGCGTCGGCGTTGTGGCATTCAAAATGTTCGCCACGGGCACGGCCCGCTCGCCCACAACGGCCGTGATGACTCCATCTTGCATCTCCACGCCGCGCGCGCGCCCACCGACCACAGTCGTGGCGTCCACGGCGTCACCGTTTGCGTCCAGGGCCTCCACGTCGGCCGTATAGGTCCCAGCGCGGGCCATATCCCCGCTGGCCAGACGCCCGTCCCAGGCGACCTGACCGCTCATCTCGGTCACGGGCAGGTCCTCCCGGTGCACAATCGCGCCGGAGGCATCCTTGATGTACAGCGTGGCTGAAGCTGCCTCGCCCTCCAAAGCGTATGCAATGGGGGTCGGTGTTGTTGCGCCGTCCGCAGAGAACTCACGTCCCACATAGCGCACGTCCAGGCCAATATAGCCTAGCGCTGCCGGGAACACCCCAGACGCCATGGCGGCGTTTAGGGTATCCAGCTTCGCGTTGCCGCTGATCTGCTGCTCCACCTCTGCGAACGCGACGAGTTGGTTGGTGAACTCTGTGGAGTCCATGGGCTCCAAAGGGTCCTGGTTTTGCAGCTGCGTGGTCAGCAGAGTCAAAAAATCGTCAAAGTTCGACGCAAGCTGCTCTCGTGAGGAGGTCGTAGCCTGCTGCTGATTTTGCAGTGTTGTGTAGCTGATGTCCATCTTTTCCTCTCTTGTCTAAACCACCACGCTGTATCTGTCACCGTCCCACCAGTGGAGCGCAGCGGTTTCCCCGGCACTCGCCGCTTCGTCTGCGCCCGAGAGCGACCCTGAGGGGCCAGATCCGTCTTGCTCCTCGTGCCCCTTTTGCCCCCCCTGGGCCAGGGAGAACTGGAGGCCTCCGCTGGTGTCCAGCCCTGTGTTTTGCAAGATCCGTTCCAAAGACCCTGCATCGCGCTGGAGCATGGTGTATGTGTCTGGCTTGTCCACAAGAACAACGGCTTTGACGCTCTTGTCGTGACCAAAGTCTAGGCGGACCTCCACGCGGCCAAGCTCTGGCGGGTCCAGCTGCAAAACAAAGCGGCGGCCCTCGCCGCCCTCAGCGGCCTTCTGGAGCGTCACGGCCACGGCCTGGGCCGCGCCGCTGGACAGGGGCGCAGAGAACCCCGCACCGTGCGGCTGTGCCGCGCCCGCCGTCTGGGCCTGGCTGTTCTGGCCCTGGGGAGCGGTGTGGGTCAGGGCCCCAGGCCCAGGATGTGCAGACCCGGATGTTGATGCAGAGGCTCCGGTCGGCAGAGCCCCCTCCACACCCTCTCCCTGCGTGGCCGGGAGGGACTTCTGCGCTGCGCCGTTTGCGCCGAGTGTGGGGGCCTCTCTATGCGGCGTGGCGGCTTTTTTTGGCTGTGTCTCCTCGCCTGCGCCGTCCACACCTGGCTGTGCGGGCAAGAGGGGCTGGCTCCCCGGCTTGGTCTTGTCCTTCTCGGTGCCCGGCGCGGTGGGCAGGAGGGGGGCCGGGACCCCCTCTTCTGCCACAGCCTGCTCTGTTGCCTGAGGTATCAGGGGCACGGCAGCGGCACCGGGGGCGGGCAGGGCAGCGTCCGTGTCGGGCCCGCGCTCTTCCTCTTGCGCTGCCGCCAGGAGTGTCGGCGCGCTCTCCGCGTGTGCGGGGGAGGAGAGGGCCATCCCCATCCCCGCAAGGAGGGCAAAAAAGCCCGCCGCGCCGGGCCCAGCGGTGGCCTGCCCGGGCGAAGAGGCCAAGCCCTGGGCCAGAGGTGTAGACAGGGCGGATAGAGCGGGAACGGGTGCGGACATGGCTAAACAACCTCCCCTTTGCTGGTGGCAACTGTGCGCAGCGCGCCTGGCGCGCTGCCCCCGTTTTGCCCGTAGCCCACGGGGGACGCCGCCCGCACTTCCGCCTTGGCCATGGCGCAAATCTTGTCCGCGAGGCGCGCCATGCAGCGCTGCATGCGCGCCAGGGCCTCTTTGTTGCGCTGGGTGAGCAGCGCAAAGTCTATCTGCGTCTCAGCAAGCGCGGCCCGCAACGCCGGGTCCAGTGCGCCCGCAAGCTCTTCTCGCTGGGCCAGGAGCGCCACCATGCTCTCCTGATACGCCTCAACGGCGGCTAGCTTCTCTTCTTGCATCGCCATAAAGACTTCAACCTGCGCGGCCTCCAGGGCCCCCGTCTCCTTCTCATGGATTTGTGCCAGGCCCCGCGCTCGGGCGAGGACCTCTCGTGCCAATGTGTTTGGGTCCGTGCCCAGAGGCGCGCTGTCTTCTCTTGTGGCCATGGCTGTGTTGCCCCCCGCGTTCATTTCTGTCCCTCCTCAGTGTCCACGCCTGCGTGTTTCAGGGCCGCGTTGTTCGCCTGCGCAGCTGCGCTCAGATCCTCCTGCAGGGCATAGAGCCGGTCCAGCGTGGCCTTATCGGCCCCCTGGAAGTCCTGCACGCGCGCGCGAAACTCTCCGCTGGCCTGTGTGTAGCGCTTTATGGACGCCTCTTTCTCTTCCTGGAGAGCCGTGAAGGTCAGGCCGTCCCGCCGCGCGAGGGCCCCGGCCTCCTGCTGGGTGAGGTCCAAGACCGCCGTGGTCAGGCGGATGAGGACCTGGAGCGCCTGGGCCGGGTCATCGGGGAGAAGGGGCGTGGTTTTCATGGCTCCGTTAGCCTTGCAAGGCCCGTGCCATAGGGCCGGTAAACCTGCGAATCAACGTACCCCAATAGACCAAATACCCCCCAAATGGTCTTTTGAATTGCACATGTGCAATTTAGACCTTCCTCCAAGTTGCAGCCCTGCCCCGCCCTACACCGCCCGCAGGGTGTCGTACACGGCCTCGGTGATGCCGCCCTCCACGGCCTGCATGGCCGCAAGGGGCAGGTCCTCCAGCGCGCAGCCGCGCCGCTCGGCCTCCGCCACCAGGGCCCCGGTGATGTGGTGCGCCCGGCGGAAGGAGATATTCAGGTGCATCACCAGCCAATCCGCCAGGCGCGTGGCGTTGGTAAAGCCCACACGGGCCGCCGCGCGCATCGCTCCCTCATCAAACCGCGCGCCGGTGAGCATCCCGGCCATGGCGTCCAGAGACAGGGCCAGGGCGTCGTAGCTGTCAAAAACGGGGCGCTTGTCCTCTTGCATGTCCTTGTTATAGGCCAGGGGCAGGCCCTTCATCACCGCCATCAGGGCCGTGAGGTTGCCCAGCAGGACACCAGCCTTTGCGCGGACCAGCTCCGCCGCGTCTGGGTTTTTCTTCTGTGGCATGATGGACGAGCCCGTGGACCACGCGTCCGGGAGGCGCATGAAGCCAAAGGCCGGCGTGGCCCAGAGGATGATCTCCTCCGCCAGGCGCGAGAGGTGCCCCGCGCACTGCGCGCAGCAAAACAGGAACTCACAGCCGAAGTCCCGCGCCGCGACGGCGTCCATGGTGTTGGCCATGGGGCGGGAAAAGCCCAGGGCCTTGGCCGTCATCGCCCGGTCTATGGGGAAGGGCGTGCCCGCCAGGGCCGCTGCGCCCAGGGGGCTTTCGTTCAGGCGCGCCCGGCAGTCCCTGAGGCGTCCCGCATCCCGCGCCAGCATAGACCGGTACGCGCCCAGGTGCGTGGCCAGGGTCACGGGCTGCGCGGGCTGGAGGTGCGTTAGGCCCGGCATCACGGCGTCCTCGTGCGAGGCTTCCAGGCCCTCCAGCACGGCGCGCAGGGTGGAAATCTTGCCCAGCAGGGTGTCTATGGCTCCCCGGACCCACAGGCGCAGGTCCGTGGCCACCTGGTCGTTGCGGCTGCGGGCTGTGTGCAGCCGCCCAGCCGCATCCCGCCCGATGACCTCGGCCAGGCGGGCCTCTATGTTCATGTGGATGTCCTCCAGGTCCTCCCGAAAGGCCATCTCCCCCCGCTCTATCTCCCCCGCGATCTGCTCCAGCCCCGCATCTATGGCGGCGGCGTCCTGCGCAGAAATGATGCCCTGCGCGCCCAGCATGGCCGCGTGCGCGCGGGAGCCCGCGATGTCCTGGCGCCACAGGCGGTGGTCCACGGAGATTGAGGCGTTTATGGCGGCCATGCCCTCGGCCACGCCCTGGGCAAAGCGCCCGCCCCAGATGGTGCTCGTGGTGCTCATGGTGCGTAACACTATGCCAGGGGCCGGGGGAAGGGAAGGCCCGACGGAAGTTTTTTATATTACCTGGACACGCCCCCCCCACTGGAAAAGGGGCGCTCGGGCGGCTCTGGGTCTGGCCACGTGCTGCGCCGCAGCATAACACAGGCCCCGCAGGCCGCGAAAATAGTGTATAGTC
>JAERIN010000050.1 GCA_016757515.1 Alphaproteobacteria bacterium | reverse complement strand
AATCCCACAGCCTTGGCCAAAACCTCTAGGTCTTTTCCGGAGGCCGCCTCCGACGTCTGCACCCAACCCAGAACCAGTGCTGCACTCAAAAGCGCTATAAGAATGTGTTTCATCGGAATCCTGTGCTCACCGTTTTCGCTATTTGAAGGGCACCTGCGTGTCGCGTCCGAGCGAGGTGCGGCCACCGCGCCTTTCACAATTGGTGATTGTGCGCACACAACGCGCGCAGCGCAATACCCCAAAACCCAAAACACCGCCGTAGCCCCACATTTTTTGTGCACCGTTGCCTTTTTGTCACAGCGTGTAGCTGTGCCAGCACTGGGCTGTCACGCGGCCTGGCTGGCAGCCTGTATAAACTTGCGTATGAGGCCCGGGTTTTTCACGCCTCGCGCGGATTCTACGCCGGAAGATACGTCCACGGCGTCTGGGTGCGCGCAGGTTATAGCTTCACGGATGTTGTCGGGCGTGAGGCCCCCAGCGAGCATCCAGGGGCAGGGGCTGCGCAAGGCTTTGGCTAGGACCCAGTCAAACGCTCGGCCTTGCCCCCCGCGTGAGCCGTCTAAAAGTAGCCAGTCTGCGGTCTTTGCGTATATCTCCACCGCGCGGGCGATGTCCTGGGCCCCCTTTATGGTGACGGCTTTTATGACTGGCAGTCCGAAGCGTGCGCGGATGGCCCGGACCCTGCCTGCGCTCTCCAGGCCGTGCAGCTGGATCGCGTCTATGGAGTGCTGCGCGGCATTTATCTCCGCGTCTGACGGATCCACAAACAGGCCAACGCGGGCGGCACCCGCTGGGGCGCGGAGGGACTCCGCCGCCTGGGGCGTCACAAACCGGGGGCTCGCGGGGCAAAAGTTGAACCCCACGAAATGGGCTCCCTGTGAGGCGTCCAGGGCTGCTTGGTCCCTAAGCCCACAAATTTTGACCTTAACCATTACCCCCCCTGGACACAAAGGCGCGGGGCGCTCCCTCCGGGTGGGGGGGCGCGCCGGCCGACGCGTCGGGCCCCGTGGCACCGTCATCCAAGACTTCAATCCACCGGCACTGCACGGCCACCTCTGGCGCCATGCCCGTCCGCCCCACCCCATCGGCCACTAGGCCGATAACTCTGGGGTCCGTGTGGTAGCCCAGGTGTGCCTCCGCCGGATTCGCAAACCCCACACCAAAAGCCTTAGTCACCGGGGCCACGCCCACAGTCACGTTCATCACGCTGGGGCAGAGTCGGGCGTCTATGTTCTGCGCGACATAGTCCGGGGGGATGGGGTAGCTCAAAATGTCGTTCGGGTCCGTGAGGGCCACGAGGTTCAGGCGCTTGAGGGCCCGCTCTTTGTGCCGGACGCTGCCGGGACGACAGAACAGGTCTGGGTGGCCAACGACCTGGGGGGGCTCCACCCCTATCTGCAAAAGGGGCAGCTGGTTGGACAGCATGAAGACGGTGATTGTCTTCTCCTGCAGGGCGCGGGCCAAGGCCTGCCCTGCCGGGTCCCCGCGTGTTTGGAGGGGTAGAAGCGTGGCGTTCGCCATGGTGTCCACTGTGATCCGGCTGCCCAGGGAGTGGGTGACAAAGAACTGGTCGTCTCGCAGCAAAGAGGCCGAGAGGTCTAGCTCCCGGGGGTCACAGAAGTGCTGCCCCCCGTTTCCGGGCAGGGCATCCCAGCCCTCCATAAAGCTCCAGCACGCGGCCTGACCCACGGCGGCGTTGACTTTGGCCTGGTCTAGGCCGCGATAGGTAAGAATGTCCGGGATGGTCTCATCAAAAAAGCGCTTCAAGACCCGGTTCACCTCCGCCCGCTGGTATGTGTAAGTGCCGGACTGGTCAAACTCCAGCGCGTCCCGCCCTGGGTCTGATATGGTGGACCAGGTGAGTTCATAAAACAGCATCTCTGCGCTGCGCGCCTGATCTGTGTGCCGGGTGACGCGCAAGGTGCCCAGGACCTCCCGCGCGCCGTCTGGGGCCTGGAAGTTCTCGTGGGTTATGAGGATTTCCTTGTACCCATCTGACTCCACGTCCAGGCCCAAAGCCTGGGTCAGCGCGTCCCGGAAGCGGGCGGAGTAGCCGGGGATGTGGCGCGAGATGCCGTGGACCATGATGACCTTGGTCTTCTTGCCCGGCTGTGCGGCCTGGGAGGCCAGAGAGGCCCGCACGCCGCTTATGGGCTTGCCCCGAATCTCGCACGGGGAGGTCGGCGCGGACGGCTTGTGGTTCAGCACGGCCTCCGTCACGCCCCTGGCCACGCCAGAACAGGCCGTGAGGGCCAGACATGCGATCACGATAAGCGCGGTGCGGGTCATCCATACGCCTCGTTCATGGCGTCCATCACGAGGTCCGCCACGCCGAAGGAGCGGGCCTTGTCGTAGAACGCGGGCCGGACGCGCGAAGACTTAAGGCGTGTTTGCAGCTTCCCGTCGTCGTCCTCGCCCACAATCTCCAGCTCAAACAGGTGTTGCATCTGCACGACCTCTCCCTCCATCCCGGTGATCTCAGTCACGTGCGTGGTCTTCCTGGACCCGTCGCGCAGGCGCTGCACCTGGATGATAACGTTCACCGCAGAGGCGATCTGCTCCCGCACGGCGATGGTGGGCAGGTTGAGGCCGCCCATGGCGATCATGTTCTCCATCCGGCTGACGGCCTCTCTGGGGTTGTTGGCGTGGACCGTGCCCATGGAGCCGTCGTGCCCGGTGTTCATGGCCTGGAGCAGGTCAAAGGCCTCCGGCCCCCGGACCTCCCCCACGATGATGCGCTCGGGCCGCATCCTTAGGCAGTTTTTCACCAGGTCGCGCATCGTGACCTCCCCGATCCCCTCCAGGTTCGGCGGGCGGGTCTCCAGGCGCACCACGTGGGGCTGCTGCAGCTGCAGCTCGCACGCGTCCTCGCAGGTGATGATCCGCTCCCCTGGTTCTATGTACCGCGTGAGGCAGTTCAGCATGGTGGTCTTCCCAGACCCCGTCCCGCCGGAGACCAGGACGTTCACCCGGCAGCGCCCCACGGCCATGATGAGCTTGGCGCAGCTGGGCGACATGGAGCCGAAATCCAGAAGCTTTTCCAGGGTCAGCTTGTCTTTGGTGAATTTCCGGATGGTCATGGTGGAGCCGTCCACGGCCAGGGGGGGGATGATGATGTTCACGCGGGAGCCGTCGGCCAGGCGGGCGTCGCAGATGGGGCTCGCCTCGTCCACCCGGCGGCCAATCGCGCCCACGATGCGCTGGCAGATGGTGGTCAGGTGCTGGTTGTCGCGGAAGCGGATGGGCGCGCGCTCTATCTTTCCCTTGACTTCTATGTACGTCGTGTCCGGGCCGTTGACCATGATGTCCGCGATGTCGTCGCGGTCCAAAAGCTCCTCCAGCGGGCCAAAGCCCAGCATGTCGTCCGCGCACTCCTTGCCGATTTGCTGCAGCTCCGCCGCAGTGAGGTCCAGGTTGCGGAACCGGGCGATTTCTTGCACGGCGGAGAGTACCTCCTCTCGTGCGCCCTTCGCGTCCATGCGGGCCAGGGCCTTGAGGTCAATCCCGTCGCGCAGGTCAGACCAGATGCGCGTGCGGGCACGCTGCAGCCGCAGAGCCGTGAGAGACTCCGCGCTTGTGGCCTCTTCCTCTTCTGTGTGCTGCCCCACGTCGGCGAACACATCCCCCTCCATGGACTTTAGGGGCTGAGTCTGTTCCTGAGACGCAGGCGGCGGGGCGCTCTTGGTGGTGGCAGGGGCCTCCCCCTGGGGCGCGGGTGGCGACTCCTCCCGGAACATGGGGGTCTTTGCTTGTGGGGCGGCAGACTCCTGCGACCGCGGGGCCTCTGGCGGCGGGCTTGGCGCGGCCTCATCCGCCGCAGGGGGCGGCGGCTTCTTCGGCGGGCCGCCTGCGCCAAAGGTCTTCTTTTGGCCAAACATGTTTCCTGTTTACCACTTTGCGCGCACGGGCACAAACACGTTTGTTAAGGATATGGACGCAGAAAGAGGGGCGCAGCCCCCGAGGCGGCGGCTTGCGGCGCGCCTGGGCGGGGGGTAGTCTTGGGTCCATGGAGTCAGAGGTTATCCCCGTTCCCCCCGACACGGAGTACGTTTCTTGCGACGGGGGGGACCCGGTGCTGGGCCATCCGGTGGTGTGGTACCCCCTGCCCACCGCGCCGGGCGCAAAGGCGGCGTGCTGGTACTGCTCGCGGGTGTTCGTGCGGGGGACATAGGGACGCGTGCATGGTGCCCCAAAGGCGCTACCGCCAGCGGTAGTGCGCGAAGGCCTTGTTGGCTTCTGCCATTTTGTGGGTGTCGTCCTTCTTCTTTATCGCCGCGCCGCGGTCGTTGGCGGCCTCGTGTATCTCTGCTGCGAGGCGCAGGCGCATCTTTTTCTCGGCCCGCTTGCGCGCGGCGGCAATGATCCACTCCATGGCCTTGCGCACCCCGCGGCTTCCCCGGACCTCCATGGGCACCTGGTATGTGGCACCCCCCACGCGGCGGCTGCGGACCTCAAGGCGTGGGGCGACCTTGGAAAGCGCCACATGGAACAGGGCCAGGCCCCGGCTCTTGACTGCCGTCGCTTCGTCCACATTCTGATTCGTGGGCAGGGGCTTTTTGTCCAGCTCCGCCAGCGCGCCATAGACAATGCGCTCCGCCGTGGACTTTTTCCCGTCCGTCATCACGTTGTTGATGAAGCGCGTGAGCGTCTCATCCGCGAATTTCGGGTCGGGAAGGACTTTCCTGCGCTCTGCTCTGTGTCGTCTGCTCATTATTTTGGCCTCTTCGCGCCGTATCGGCTGCGCGCTTGTTTGCGGTCTCTAACGCCTTGGGTGTCCAGCGCGCCCCGGATGACCGTGTAGCGCACGCCGGGAAGGTCTTTCACCCGCCCGCCGCGTACGAGCACCACGGAGTGCTCTTGCAAATTGTGTCCCTCGCCGGGGATGTAGCAGATGACCTCAAACCCCGTGGACAGACGGACCTTGGCCACCTTCCGCAGGGCGGAGTTCGGCTTTTTGGGTTTTGTGGTGTAGACGCGGGTGCACACGCCACGCCGCTGCGGGTTGCTTTTCAGGGCCCGGTTTTTTTTGCGCTTGACCTCCGGCGTGCGGGGGTTGCGGATAAGTTGTTGTATCGTGGGCATTGCGCCGTCCTTGTGCCGTCAAACAGGCGCGGACTATAGCCACGCCCACGCGGGCCCGTCAAGGGCTATTTTCGCTGGGCCGGTTCACCCCCTACGCGCACCGTAGCGTTCTCCACAGAACGCTTCACGGCCAACGCAACCCCCCTCATAAAGCCCTCTCCGTGATCTTTTTTTTCTAGAATTTCTTCCAGCCAAAAATAGACCCACCGCGAATCTTCAATTTGCTCCACAAATAGAGTACGTGGCCATAGAATTGAGCGCAAAAATTACAGAAAGATTTTTTTGCACTGAAGAAGATAAACAGCTAAGATTCGAAATGACATCCCGCGCGGGCACGTTCAGCACCAAGGTGCAGAACGCGCTGTTTGCCCGCAAAAAAGCAGGTGACCCAAGAACCGATGATGAGCCATCCATTTAGAGTCTCCCTTTTATAGAATCACCAGGGCTAGCCATATGGACGCCAATAGCCATAAATTATTGCGTAAAGATTAACTTGGTGGCGCCTCATCCCTGTCCTTGGCGCTGGCGCTAGGCGAGACGCCCTCCGGCGCCAACACCCTGGCCGCGCTGACCATCGCCTTCACGCACGCCTCCACCCGCGCCCCGCTGGGCAACCCTGGGGGCCAACATCGCACTCTCACCCCTCCTGCAGCACGGCCTTCACCTTTGCGGCCAGCTGCCGGAGGGTGAAGGGCTTGGGCAGGAACCACACCCGCTCGCCCATGTGCTCGGCCAGGCGGTCTTCGGTGTAGCCAGAGATGAAGATGATCTTGAGGGCCGGCCAGCGCGCGCGCAGCGCCTGGGCGAGGGTGGGCCCGTCCATCTCGGGCATCACCACGTCCGTGATGAGGAGGTCCGGCGCGCGCGACCCAACCCCGGCCTCGGCACAGGCAGAAGGGTCGTCCAGGAGGGCAACGGTCTCTGGCCCAGAGGGGGCGGACAGGACAGTGTAGCCCTTGCCCTCCAGCGCGCGCTTGGAAAAGACCCGCACGGCCTCTTCGTCTTCCACCAGGAGGAGGTACGCGCTCCCCGTCAGGTCCTGCCGCGATTCGCTCTCCGCCTCTGGCGCGCCTGCGCTTGCGGCCTGCGTGTCGCCCTTGGTTTGCGGGAGGAAGATGCGAAACCGCGTGCCTGCGCCCACCGCGCTCCGCACGTCCAGATAGCCCCCCGTTTGCCGGATGATGCCATAGACGGTGGCCAGGCCCAGGCCCGTGCCCTTGCCCTGTGGTTTTGTGGTGAAGAAGGGCTCAAAGATCCGCGTGAGGGTCTCTGAGTCTATGCCGCAGCCCGTGTCTTCCACGCTGATGGCCACCCAGTCCCCGGGGGGCAGGGTCTCTTGCGCGGCACCCAATATTTGTGGCGCGGTGTTTGTGTAATTCTCTGTGGCGATGGTGAGAGTCCCGGCCTCCCCCATCGCGTCGCGGGCGTTGACGGCGAGGTTGATCAGAACCTGCTCCATCTGCACCTCGTCCACCCGCACGCGGGCCAGGTCCTGCCCGTGCGTTATCGCCAACTTGATGCCGGGCCCGAGAAGTCGGCGCAAGAGGTGGGAGAGTTCTGTCAGAACCTCCGTCAGGTCCAGCACGCGGGGGCGCAGCGTTTGCTGGCGGCTGAAGGCCAGGATCTGACGCACGAGGTTTGAGGCACGGTTGGCGTTCTGCTTGATCTGCATGATGTCCGCGAAGGACGGGTCCCCCGGTCTGTGCCGGAGGAGGAGGAGGTCGCAAAAGCCGATCATAGCGGTCAGAAGGTTGTTGAAGTCGTGCGCCATGCCCCCCGCGAGTTGTCCCACGGCCTGCATCTTCTGGGACTGGGCGACCTGCGCCTCCAGCTGCCGGTGCTGCGTCATGTCCACGCAGTGCAGCGCCAGCCGGACGTCCCCTTTGCCGTCATTCTGGAACTGCCGGGCGTGGAGGCGCGTCATCACGGGGCCGACCCTGCCCTCCAGAGTCACCTCCTCCACGGCCTCTTTCACCCGACCCGCCGCCACGGCGGCCAAGGCGCTTAGGGTCCGGTCTCGGTCCCCGGCGGCCAGGAGGGCCTCTATATTTTGTCCGTTGGCCTCCGCAATGCCCAGGCGAAGCATGGCGGCGAAGGCCTCATTGCAGTCGCCTATGGTGCCGTCCTCTCCCACAAGGGCGATGCCGACAGGCGCGTTGTCAAAGAAGTGGTGGAAGCGGTCCTCAGAATCGGCCAGGGCCTTCTTGAGGCCGCGCTCGCCTGTTAGGTCGTAGACCACACCGCGCGTGACCACCCGCCCCGCAACGTCGTCGCGGACCAGGGCCTGCGTGACGGAGGCCAGGAAGGTCTGCCCCCCCGGGCCTTTCAGGCGGGTTTCCAGGGCCTGCCGAGACCCTTCGCACTCCGCAAGGTCATAGGGGGCCGCGCCCGGGCCTGGGGGTGTGACCATGTAGGTGTGGAGGCGGGCCCCAGCGGTGAGCGTGGCCAGGTCCTCCCCCAGCCAGCGGGCCAACGTTGCGTTGGCAAAGAGAAACCGACCCTCCTCGTCCAGGGAAAAGAATCCAACAGGCGCATTGTCGGCAAAGTCCACCAGGCCCGCCCGCTCCGCCTCAGCAGTGCGGGCCAGGATGTGGTCTTCCGTTATGTCTTCTATATGCCAGCAGACAAGCCCCTCCTGTCCGTGCAGGGGGTGGGTCGCGACCCGTATCCACTTCTCCTCGGATGTGTCGGGCACGAGGAGGGGCAGGGTGACAGATTCTCCAGGCATGCCGTGGGCGGCCTCTTGCAACATGCGCTGGAAGAGAAAGCGGGCGCTCTCTGGCTCCGCGAAGGCCCGGGCCAGAGCGCCTACGTCTCCGGGGGGTGCCGGTGTGCCCAGGAGGGCGGGCAGGCCGGCGCTGGCGTAGGCTGTTTGCCCCTCTGTGTCCGTTATCATGCGGGAGGCTCTGGAGGCCTGGACGATGGCCGAGAGTAGGGCGGGGTCCCCCCACCGGGCGCGGCAAGCAGCGTGGGTGGCCCACACAGTGCCTGCGCAAAAGGCCGTGGCCCCCGCCAGGGTCCCCACAATCCCGGCCCAGGCCCAGCCCTCCCACCAGAAGAGCGCCAAGAGCGCCAGGGTCGCAAGGGACAGCACGCCAGCAAGCCTCCCGGCCACGGCCCCCCAGGGGCAGCCCCGCTTGGGCGCAGTCACAGGGGTGTGCGCTCTTCCTTCGCTCTGGGCCAGGAAGGCCGCATGGTCCAGGGGGTCCATGGGGGCAGTGTACACCATCTGGCCCAATCCCGGAACGCTTCACAGAACGCCCCGGCACCGGCTAGACTGCGCGCCATGCTCTCCAACACAGTGCTCTACCTTATCGGCTTTCCCGGCACGGGCAAGGCCACCATTGCCCGCGCCGTGTGCGCCCAGGCGGGGCCGGAGATGCGCCTGGTGGACAGCCACCTTATCAACGGCCCACTCTACGAGGTCGCGGGCCAGCGGGGCCCGGTGCCCATTCCGCCGGAGCTGTGGGCCCGGGTGCACCCCCTGCGCGTGGCGATGCGGGGGGTCCTTCTGGACGCTATGGTTCACCTGGCCCCGCCGGAGCGGAGCTTCATCTTCACCAACGTCCTCGTAAAGGGGGACGCGGAGGACCGGGCGATGTACGCAGCGGTGGAGTCCGCAGCGGCGGCACGCGGGGCCGCGTTTGTGCCCGTGCTCTTGCGCATAGACCCGGCGGAGCATGCGCGGCGTATTGTGGGAGCGGACCGGTCGGCGGCCCTGAAGCTCACAGACCCGGCAGTCCCCGCGCGGTACGCCGCCGGCCCAGGCCTCATCCGTGTGGACCACCCAAACCTCTTGGACCTGGACGCAACGCACCTGTCCGCCCAAGACGCCGCAGCCCGCATCCTGGCCCACGCGGTGGCGCGCGCAGCGCCATAGGCCCTTTTGTGGCCCGCAAAATGGTGGCCGGGCGGTGTCCCAGCGGTGGTGTGGCGGTGTCTGGGTGGTAGCGCGGCGGTGGCTGGGCGGTGGCGCGGCGGTATCTGGGCGACAGCAAAAAGCCGGCAGTTTTTGGGCCTGCGCCAGCTTTGTAGATCTTGATATTACACGATTTTCCCCCGTTTTGGGGGCGAAAACTATGCTGCAGTGCAGCACATTTTAGAGGGCGATGGAGGCCCGTCTTCACAGGCCCGGCGCGAGGGGCTACACTCGCGCGCATGACGCAGGCAGAAGCGCCCCCCGCACCCAGAGCCATGGGGGCCCTGAATGGACTGGGCCTAAAGACCCTCATCCAGCGCGAGGTCGGGCGCTTTGCGAATGTGTGGGTGCAGACCGTGGCCGCGCCGGTCGTCACCACGGCCCTGTTCTATGCGGTTTTCGCCCTGGCCCTGGGCGGCGGCGGGCGCGGGCCAGAGTTCCTGGCCTTTCTTGCCCCCGGCCTCGTTATGATGGTCATGGCGCAGAACGCCTTCGCGAACGCCACATCTTCTCTCATCATCGCCAAGATGCAGGGCAACATCGTGGACATCCTTATTGCCCCCCTGTCCCCGGCGGAGCTGTGTGCGGGCTATGTCGTGGGCGCGGTTGCGCGGGGCCTGGCTGTGGGGCTTGCGGCCTCTTGCGCCCTGTCCCTGTTCGCGCCCGTGGGGCTCCACAGCCTCGGCACGGTCCTCCTGTTTGCCGTTCTGGGCACGACCATGATGGGCGCGCTGGGCCTGCTCGCGGGCCTGTGGGCGGAGAAGTTTGATCACATGGCCGCGATCACGAACTTCATCGTCACGCCCCTGACCTTCCTGTCCGGGACGTTCTATGAGCTCCACCGCCTGCCCCCGTTCTGGCAGGACCTCGCCCTCTGGAACCCCTTCTTTTATATGATAGACGGCTTCCGCGCGGGCTTCACCGGCACGCCGGAGGGCGCGCTCGCCTTCGGCGCGGCGTACCTGGCGGCCATCTGCGTCGGCCTCCTCCTGGCCGCCTGGGCCCTCATCCGCAGTGGGTACAAGATAAAGCCATAGCGGCCGGGCGGCCTAGAGGCCCGCTATCCGCTCCAGCATGGCGATGGTTAGAACGTCCCTCTCCGTCCCGTACCCGTTTTCCCGGAACCAGCAGGCCGAAGCGCACGCGTGGACATACGCAAAGCGCAAAACGCGGGCCCGGTCCATGCCCAGCCCGGCCGCGAAGGCGTCGGCCAGGCGGGCAGCGCGGGCCGGGTCTTGGGCCAGAGCCTCCGTGGGGTTGCAGAAGACGTTGGCCACGTCGTAGTGCCGGTCGCCCACCAGGCCCTTTGGGTCTATGGCCCGCCACACGCCATCGGCCCCGCGCATGATGTTCTCGTGGTGCAGGTCCCCGTGGAGCACGCGCAGGTCCTCCGGCCTCGTCGTGGCAATAAGGTTCTCCGTCACCGCCTTGGCCTGTGCGAAGTCCGGCGCGGAGAATAAGTTGGCCAGGTGCGCGCGCAGGTCTGGCATCCCCGGCGGGGCAGGGCCCGGTGCGGCGTGCAGCGCCCGCACGACGTCGACGATAACCGGCGTGGCCGCGTCGTCCGGCAGGGCATCCAGCTGCGGGCCCGGCAGGTGCTCTAGCAATTGCGCCCCTGCGTCGTGCCGGATGAGGCGCACCGCACCGCGCCCGGCCCAGTGGATAAGGGCCTGGGTGCCGTGCGCACCCTCGTGGGCCAGGCCCTCACCCGTGAACACCTTCAGCACGCGCCCGCCGTCCACGCGATACAGCGTCGCGCGCGAGGTGGCCGCGATCTCCCGCGCGCCCGTCAGGCCCCAGCGGGCGAGGTACGCCTCTACCCCCGCGCCCACGACGCCCACGCGCCTGCCCGATAGCGACATGTCGGCCAGTATAGACCCCGGCGCGAGGGCGAGCCACAGGCACATGGCTGCAGGAGCAAGCAATAGCGCAAGGTATCCCCACTCCATGATCCCTGGGGTGGGCGCCCCTAACGCCCCCTTGACCC
>JAERIN010000049.1 GCA_016757515.1 Alphaproteobacteria bacterium | reverse complement strand
GGCTATGATGCAAAGTATTTAAGAGATATTATAAAGTATATGGGGATAAAAGATAAAATATCATATCGTAATTATCCAACAAAAGGTGCCGAACATATAAGTAAAAATCATCGCTGGGTTGTAGAAAGAACTTTTGCTTGGTTTCAACTAAAGTTCAAAAGACTTGTGATTCGATGGGAAAGAAAAATGAAAGTATGGTCAGGTTTCGTTGACCTTGCTCTCATATTCTGGTGGGTTCAAAAAATAGTGGGATAGGTTCTAGGGCCGTCTATAGCGGCTCTCTTCCTATTGGAGATATAGAGCTTGACTGTGCAGTCCTGGATAACGGCGAGAGAGTTCTGTCGGCGACCTCTGTGTTTTCCTCTTTTGACCGCCCCAGAAGGGCCAACTCACGATTAGAAATCGATGGGATCAAAGTGCCCGCTTTTATGGATCCTGCGAACCTAAAACCCTATATAAATCAAGATGTTTTACAACGGATCAGGCCCATCAAATACCAAGACGGAAGGCAGGAGAAAACTGGCTATGTCTCCTCTTTGCTGTCAGAAATGTGTGAAATTTACCTAAAGGCACGCCGAGAGGGGGTGCTAGCTGCCTCCCAAGAAAAGCTAGCACAAAAAGCTGAGATATTGTTGTCCGCTTTTGCAAAAGTCGGAATTGATGCTCTTATTGATGAAGCTACAGGCTATCAACATGACAGAAAACATGATGCTTTAAGGTTGCTTCTTAGTAAATACATAGCAGACGGTATGCAGAGATGGATACATACATTTCCTGATACATTCTTTGAAGAGCTTGATAAATTATACGGGAACGAAAAAACAGTCTCGCACAAGAGGCCGCAATACTATGGAAAGTTTATAAATAAGTATGTCTATGACCCAATAGAAAACGTCTATGTTAAATCTGAATTGAACAAGCTGAATATAGACAAAAGAGGCAACAGGAGGGGGCGCTTCCATCAATGGCTCTCAGAAAATGGGCGAAACATACTAATACATCAAATAGGGCGCGTTCAAGGATTAATGGAAATGTGCCAGGATATTGCAAGATTTAAGAACTTGGCAGAAAAACAGAAAAAGGTGTCTGTTGCCCCCTATCTGTTTAATGAGATGAACCAAATCATAGAATAGGCTTGACGCCACGAATCACCCTGTGCGATTCTGGGGGCAGGTGGCGGTTGCCGCCCCTAGGTTAAATCCGGCGCGGGCTGGGGCCGCGATTCCGCCATTATGCGAAACTCGGAGGGCGGGGCGGGCGCGGACAGGGCGGCAGCAAAATGGTGGCGGCGCGGTATCTGTGCGGTGGCGTCGCGGCATCACTGTGGTAGCATGGCGGTGGCTGCGCGGTATCACAGCGGTGGCTGTGCAGGGGCCGATTTCCGCACATAGCGCCTGCCTATGCCGTTGATAATACCACGATTTCCCCCAGGCGTGCCGTGTAATTATGCTGCGCTGCAGCACGATGAGGGCGTGCCCTCACGCCTCCTCATCCACGGCGGAGCCAGCCGGCGGCGGGGGCTCTGCGGGCGCTTCGCCCCCCCTGGCCACGGCCACGCGCGCCGGGCGCAGGAGGCGGCCGCGCAGCGTGTAGCCCTCCTCCAGCACCTGGGCCACGTGCCCGTCCGGCGCGTCGGGGGAGGCCGGGGCCTCAAAAAGAGCCTCATGGTGATCGGGGCTGAACAAGGCCCCCAGGGCCTCCACCCGCGCCACCCCGTGCTTGGCCAGGGCCTTGTGCAGCGCCTGGGCCGTCGCGGCCACGCCCTGGGCCAGGGCGCTGTCCCGCTCTGGCGCGGCGGCCAGGGCCCGCTCCAGGGTGTCTGCGACCTCCAGCACATCCCGCGCAAAGCGCGCGATGGCAAAGTCCCGCGCCTCGGACACGTCCCGCTCCGCCCGGCGGCGCGTGTTCTCCGCCTCCGCCAGAGCACGCAGGGCGCGGTCCCGCTCAACGGACAGCGCAGCCTCCAGATCGGGCGCGGGGTCCTGATCCTCTTCGGGTATAGCCTCGTCAGTCTCGGTCATCGCGGGCACTGATACCACGCAAGGCGGACAAAGAAAACGCCCCCGCCACGCAGGCGGGGGTGCGTCCTTGGGCCTATTTCTTCTTTTTGCCCTTGCGCTTTTGGCCCAGGCCAATGGACTTGGCCAGAGCGCTGCGCTGGGCTGTGTAGTTGGGAGCAACCATGGGATAGTCCGCCGGCAGGCCCCAGCGCTCCCGATACTCATCAGGAGTCAGGTTGTAGCGGGTTTTGATATACCGCTTGAGCATTTTCAGCTTTTTCCCGTCTTCCAGGCACACGATATAGTCCGGCTTGACGGAGGCGCGGATGGACACCGCAGGCTCTGGCCGGGCCTCCACAACAGCGCCGGAGGCCAGGGACTTAAGGGCCCCATAGACCTTCTGAATGATTTCCGGGAGATCGTCCGCAGGGAACTCATTCTCTGAGGCGTAGGCCGCCGTGATTTCTGCGGTGTAGCCCAAAATGTCTGCATCGGAGATTTCTGTTTCTGTCATAATTTGTATGTCCTTTTTTGGATTGCTGAGGATAGTCAAGAGGGCCCGCAACAGGCCTTCCTGAAGCTGTATACGTCTTCCCCGCGCCTGTAAACCCTCAAAAGTCAGAACCCTTTTTTCTGCGTCTGTTCTGTCCACAGCTTGCTCTTGAAGTGCCCGCGCGGGGCGTGTTAAGCTCTCCCACCTACCATGCCTCACCCCCAACCGGAGCCTGGCCCCTCATGGCTGCGCCTTTTTCGCAAAAAAGCGCCGTGTGAGGCTGCGCTGCGCGAAGCGGTGGAAGGCTATATAGAAGAAGCCCCCCCGGCAGACCCGGCGGCGTCTCATGAGCGGGCCATGCTGGGCAACATTTTGAAGTTACGTGACCTTGTGGCCACGGACGTCGCCGTGCCCAGGGCGGACATTGTGGCCGTGGAGCGGGGTGTGGAGCCGGGTGCCCTTTTGGCGCTTCTGGCAGAGAAGGGCTACAACCGGGTGCCGGTCTACAGCGGCACTTTGGATGAGGTGGCCGGCGTCTTGTATATTAAGGATGTCCTGGCCGCTGTGGCCTCCGGCGTGGCGTGGCGGGTGGAGGACCTCATCCGCCCCGCGCAGATCATCGCACCCTCTATGCCGGTCTTAAGCCTCTTGGCCGAAATGCGCCGCTCCCGGCGGCACATGGCCCTAGTGGTGGACGAGTTCGGGGGCATAGACGGCCTGGTGACCATCGGAGACATCATTGAGGCCATCGTGGGTGAGACAGCGGGCGAACACGACCACGCGGAAACTGCGCCGCAGATGGTGGCGGAGGCCGGGGGTGCAATCCTGGCCGACGCGCGCGTGCCGGTTGAAGACTTTGAGGCGCGCTTCGGTGGCCTGTTGACGGACGAAGAGCGGGCGGAGGTGGACACGCTGGGCGGCCTGGTGTTCTTCGTCGCGGGCCGGGTGCCCGCGCGGGGGGAGATCGTCACACACACGGCCTCTGGCGCGGTGTTTGAGGTCGTGAAGGCCGACCCACGGCGCATTAGCGCCCTGCGAATCACAGGCCTGCCCCCCGCCCCGGACGCCGACGCGGCGGAAGGGTGAGGCCCCCGCCGTGCTGGCGCTTTCTTAAAGAGGGAGGCTACTCTTGCCCACCCCGCCCATTAGGGGGTAGTGCAGGGGCCGTGTTTGGCACCACCACACATCGGGAGCGCGGCGGGTGAGGCGCGCACTGCTTCTTCCCTTCGCTCTGGGCTGCGCGGGTGCCGCGTCCATGGCCCCGCTTGGCCTGGTGCCGCTCCTGTTCGTTGCGCTCTCGGGCCTGTACCTGTGCCTCGCGGAGGCCGGTGGCCTGCGCCGCGCCCTGGTCTACGGCTATGCCTTTGGCCTGGGCTACTTTCTGCCAGGCCTCTACTGGGTGGGCAACGCCCTTCTGGTTCCGGGCAACGCGTACTGGTGGGCCTGGCCCCTCGCGGCCCTGGGCCTGCCGGCGCTGATGGCCGTCTTCCCCGCGCTGGCCACCGCGCTGGCCCACGGGCCGGGCCTGCGCCGCCCGGCGGGCTTTGCGGCCTTCATCGGCGCCCAGGTCTTGATAGAGTGGGTCCGGGGCCACATCGCCACGGGCCTGCCCTGGAACCTGTATGGCTACGCCCTCGCGGAGGTCCTGCCCCTCGCGCAGGTGGCCGCCCTCTGGGACGTCTACCTCCTGACCCTCCTGGCCGTGTTCTGGGCGGCCCTGCCGGGCTATGTCCTTCTCGCTTGGCCTGGGCGCGCCGCCCTTGCCCTCGCGGCCCTGGGCGTGGCCTCTCTCGCCGGGGCCTGGGCCTGGGGTGCGCACCGCCTGGCCACGCACCCCACGGAATACGACACGTCTGTCCGCATCCGCGTGGTCCAGCCCACCACAGACCAGGCAGAGAAGTGGGCCCCGGGGGCGGGGCCCGTGCCGCGGCCTCTGCAGCGCCTTCTCCTCCTGTCCTACCCTGGCCAGGAGCAGTCTGAATGGGGGCAGGCCTATGTCGTCTGGCCGGAGACCGCTCTGGCCAGGTTCCACCTGAACAAGACACAGGTGCGGCGCGCGATAGGGGCCATGCTGGAGGCGCAGGGCGCACCGCGGGCCTTTCTCTTGACCGGGTTTTTGGAGGAGGAGTCCACCGAGGACGGCACGCGGTACCACAACTCCCTTGCCCTTTTGGACCACGAGGCGCACGTCTTGCGCAGGTATGACAAGGCACACCTTGTGCCCTTCGGGGAGTACATCCCCTTCGCGGACTATGTCCCCCTGGAGCCAGTAAGCGCTTTTGCGGCCTTCACCCCAGGGCCAGGGCCGGGGGTGCTCTCTGCGGGGGAAGGAATGGCTTCCTTTGCGGCGCAGGTGTGTTATGAGAGCATCTTCCCTGGTAGCGCCGTGCCAACGGTCTTGGAGGATAGCAAAAGGCCAGTGGCCATAGTGAACGCGACCAACGACGCCTGGTACGGGGCGAGCCCCGGCCCCTATCAACACTTTGCGCAGGCCAGGCTTCGCGCGGTGGAAGAGGGGCTGCCCCTTATCCGCGCTGCGTCCTCGGGCGTCTCAGGCGTCGTGGACCCCGTCGGAAGAGTCCTGGCTGTTGCGCCCCTGTTTTTGCAAACGGCCCTGGAAACCGCCCTGCCCCGGCCCGTGCCGCGCCTTGTGGACCGCTTGCCTGGCCCTCTGCACACGCCGCAAGGGCGAAACTATCTGTTTTTGGTGGTTCTCGTCATACTTATGGCCCCGCACGCGATCGGGGGTCTGGCAACCATGCGGAGGGGGACGGGAACCTATCCTTAAGAATAGTTGCGAAATGTTTTGAAATATGTTTTATTGGATGCAATTAATACCAAGGGTTGTATCAGAGCGAAGGCACACGAGAAGGGAGAGACGGCTATGGCGGCGCATGTGGACAAAAAGAAGACCAAGGGCAGTGCGGACCTCTTAGACCGCCATGTGGGCAAGCGCCTGCGCGTGCGGCGGGCCCTCCTGGGCATGAGTCAGGAGAAGCTGGCCGACGCCATCGGCCTCACCTTCCAGCAGATACAAAAGTACGAGCGCGGCACAAACCGCATTTCCGCCTCGCGGTTGTATCAGTTCAGCCAGATTTTGGACGTCCCGGTCACATATTTCTATGAAAGGGTGGGGGATGTCGCGGGCTTTGAAGAGGATGAGCGCGACGGGGAAGAGGGCGCATTGGGTGGCTTGTCTGACGGAGGGCAAGAGTCTCTGGTTGATGATCGGGCCATGGGCGTGAACGAAATGCTGGAGCGGCGCGAAACCCTGGACCTCATCCGCTACTACTACACCATTACCGACACCCGCATGCGGCGTGACATTCTCCGCTTTGTGAAGGCCATGGCCGAGCGCGCGAAAGGATAGTTCAGCCTGTTTGGTGCCAAAAGCGCCCAAAGTGGGCGCGCTCCAGGGGCCCCACAAACACCAAATGCCGATCTGGCGTGTCCCAGAACCCCAGGAGGCCTGGCTTCACGCTGCACCTCTTTGCCTGGGGACAACGCAGGGGCCAGGGCTTGGTCTTTGATCGCCAAAAGCGTACGATGCCTCGATTCGGCTGCTCATTAGGAAAGGGAAAGATTATGAAATATGCGATATGGAACAACAAGGTGGCGTGGGCAAAACATTCCTCAGTTTTGTTCTTGCGACGGAAATTGCCCATAGACGCCCAACGCACGCCGTGCTCTTGGCCGATATGTGTCCGCAAGCCAACCTATCTGAAATTATCTTGGGAGGGAACGGTAGGGGTGCAGAACGACTCGGCCGACTTCTAGGCCAAGGCAATAATAGACAAACAATAGGTGGATATTTTGATGCGCGTATTGCGTCTCCGCACAAGATGACGGGCACAGAGGCCACATATCTTATTAGAGCTAAAGATCAAAATGAAAATATGCCGTCCAAAGATAAACGACGAGCCCCTGGACCGCTATAAAGAAGCTGTAGATAAATTTATAGAAAGCATATTTAACCCATGACCACGACCTCCCCCCTTTTGACCGAGCGGCACGTGTACAAGCCGTTCCTCTACCCCTGGTGCTATGAGGCATGGCTGACGCAGCAGCGCATCCACTGGCTGCCCGAGGAGGTGCCGATGGCGGAAGACGTAGCGGACTGGAAGAACAAACTGAGCCCGCAGGAGAAGAACCTCGTCACCCAAATCATGCGATTCTTCACGCAGGCGGACGTGGAGGTGAACAACTGCTATATGAAGCACTACTCCCAGGTCTTTGGCCCCGTGGAGGTGCAGATGATGTTGGGCGCTTTCGCGAATATTGAGACCGTGCACATCGCGGCGTACGCGCACCTTTTGGACACTATTGGCATGCCGGAGGTGGAGTACCAGGCCTTCATGAAGTACAAGGAAATGAAGGACAAGTACGACTACATGCAAAACGCGTCCATGGCCTCCCGTAGAGACATCGCCAAAACTATGGCCCTGTTTGGTGCGTTTACGGAAGGGCTACAGCTGTTCGCGTCGTTCGCGATTTTGATGAACTTCCCTCGCTTCAACAAGATGAAGGGCATGGGGCAGATCGTCACGTGGAGCGTGCGGGACGAAACTCTGCACTGCCTGTCCATGATTCGCCTGTTCAAGACCTTTGTCCAGGAAAACGCGGACATATGGGATGATCAGCTAAGGGCCGAAATCACGCAGTCATGCCGCGATATTATTGGCTTTGAGGATGCGTTTATTGATCTGGCCTTTGAGATGGGCGGCGTGGAGGGCCTGGGTCCGGAGGAAGTCAAGCGCTACATCCGCTATATCGGGGACCGGCGGCTGGCGCAGCTGGGCCTGGAGCCGATTTACGGCGAGATGAACAACCCACTGCCCTGGATGGACGAGATGCTCAACGGGGCGGAACACACGAATTTCTTTGAGAACAGGGCCACAGAGTACGCCAAGGCCGCGACACAGGGCAGCTGGGAAGAGGTGTTCGAGGCCGACGTGTTCGGGGGAGAGAAGGCAGCCTAGTGGGGATCAGGGTGCGCGCACACCAGCAGCCTGGAGGGTGTTGCGCAGCAAGAAGGCTATGGTCAGGGGACCTACGCCACCCGGCACGGGGGTGATGGCCCCGGCGACCTCCGCGACCTCCGCGAAAGCCACGTCACCAGCCAATTTTCCAGTCGGCAGGCGCGTGATACCCACGTCTATAGCGGTCGCGCCGGGCTTGACCCAGCCACCTTTGACCATCCCCGCGCGGCCCGTGGCGGCAATGAGGATGTCCGCCCGGCGGGCCAGCTCCGGAAGATCGCGTGTGCGGGAGTGCGCCTGCGTCACAGTGCAGCTCTCTGCCAGCAGCATTTGCCCCATGGGCTTTCCGAACAGGAGGGAGCGGCCGATGACCAGGGCGTGCAGCCCAGCCAAGTCTGTCCCGCGCGCGCGGCGAATCAAGTGCAGCGCCCCCTGGGGCGTGCAGGGCACCAGGCCCGGCGCGCCCGCCATAAGGCGGCCCATGTTTACGTGCGTGAGGCCGTCTACGTCCTTGCTCGGGTCAATGCTCTGCACCAAAGGCGCGGGGTCGAGGTGCGGCGGGAGAGGAAGCTGCAGCAGAACCCCGTGCACCGCCGGGTCTGCGTTCAGGGCAGCGATGACGTCTGCCACTTCGGCCTGAGAGGCTGTGGCGGGCAAGCGGCGCTCCAAGCTCCGTACGCCGGCCCTGGCGCAGGCCTTAACCTTGCCGGCCACGTAGACCGCGCTCGCGGGGTCGTCCCCAACCAAAACCACGGCCAGGCCAGGCGGGTGAGGCAAAGACGCCGCGGAGTCGGCCACCTGGGCTCTAAGGCGCGCAGCCTCTGACTTCCCATCAAGGATGCGCGCTACCATCAGACCAGAAGTCCCAAGATCCGGCTAAGCACTGACCAGGCCAGGCCCACAAGGATCACAGCCACAAGGGGGGTCAGGTCAAAGCCGTTAACAGGCCTGATAAACCGCCGAATCGGGCCGTAAAGCGGGGCCAGAGCCCTGTCCATAAAGGCCTTGAACTTCCCCAGCGCGGGGTGGTCCAGGGCCACAGCGCCCAGGGAGATAAGCCAGTGCGCAATGATCGCAAGGTAGAGGAGACCAACGAGAAGGTCGAGAAGGTTTATGAGTATGAGCATGAGGTGTGGCTCCCTAAATGTTGCGGACGTCAAATTGACACAAGGCCTAACACAGAGTATACCCCAGCCTCAGCCTGGGGGAAGCCCCTTTTTGTCCGGGGTTTTTTGTGCAGGGAGCCCAGAGATCATGAGAAAGAGTGTTGTTTTTTTCGGGCTTGCCGCCCTCGCCCTCGCCGCGTGCGCAGGGCCTGCGGCCCAAAAAACAGGCCTCACCACGACCTATGACCCCTTTGAGGGCTACAACAGGGCCGTGACCAAGCTCAACACCAAGGTAAACACAGCCGTTGTCCACCCAGCCCTGAAGGGCTATCGCGTCGTCGTCCCCCGTCCGGCGCGTAAGGGCCTGTCCAACGTCCTGTACAATCTGCGCTTCCCCGTTATCGTCGCCAACCAAACCCTCCAAGGTGACTGGCAGGGTGCCCATGACGCGGGTGCGCGGGGCATTGTGAACACTATCCTGGGCGTGGGCGGCCTGTTCGACGTCGCCTCCGCCGGGGGCATCCCGAAGGAAGACGAAGACTTTGGCCAGACCCTGGCCGTGTGGGGCGTGCCCGCCGGGCCCTATATCGTCACGCCCCTGCTCGGGCCGTCGTCCTTACGAGCCTACACAGGCTACGCCGTGGACGGTGCCGCCAACCCGCTCAACATGTACCTGCGCAACACGGACCAGAGGGGGCTGTCCTACACCCGCATGGGGGTGGGCTACCTGAACCTGCGGGAGAAGACGATGGACGGGGTGGAGGCTCTGGAGCGCTCTTCCCTGGACCCCTACGCCGCGCTGCGCAGCGCATACTATCAGACCCGCGCCGCCGCCATACGGGACGACTTCCCCGGCATCCGCACCATGCCAGACATCCCGGAGATGGAGGAGGAGTAAAACGCCCTGCCCGGGCCTCGTGTTCTGGGCCTCGTGTTCCCGGGCTTGCTTTCTGGGGCTTGTGTTCTCCGGCGGCGGGGTATTTCTATGGCCCCATGAAACTCGCTTTCCACGCGGGGCGCACAGCGCGGGCGCGCGAGGCGCTGACCGCGCTCACCCGCCGATACGGCAATACCCCCCCCGAAGGGGCGGATGCCCTGGTCATCCTGGGGGGCGACGGGGCCATGCTCCGCGCCCTGCACCGCTTTGGGGGCCTGGCCGCGCCCTTCTACGGCATGAACCTGGGCACCCTGGGCTTCATGCTCAACGCCCACACCGCAGAAGACCTCCCCGCCCGCGTGGCGCGGGCTCAGCGCTACACCATCCACCCCCTGCGCATGCTGGTCCGGGACGCCCAGGGCACAGAGCACGAGGCCCTGGCATTCAACGAGGTCTCCCTCCTGCGCGAGACGCACGCCACGGCGCACATCCGCATATCCGTGGACGGGGCAGAGCGCATGGCGTGCCTCATGTGCGACGGCCTCATCCTCGCCACGCCGCTCGGCTCCACCGCGTATAACGCCAGCGCAGGCGGCCCCATCGTGCCCCTGTCCGGGGGCGTCCTGCCCCTCACGCCCATCAGCGCGTTCCGTCCCCGGCGCTGGCCCGGGGCCCTTTTGCCAGAGGACGCGCGCCTTCGCCTGGAGGTCCTGGATGCTCCCGATCGCCCCGTGTCCGCCACGGCCGACGCTCTGGAGGTCCGGGACGTGGTGGCCGTGGAGGCCTGGCAGTCCCGCAGCGTGTCGCGGACGCTCCTGTTTGACCCGGACAGCACACTGACCGAGCGCGTGTTCCGGGAGCAGTTCGCGGGGCGTTAGGACCACTCTACATGCCCGAGAATGCCCTAGACTCGGGAGTAACCCCGGGCAAAGGCGGCGGAATAGTTTGTTCTGGACCCGGCAATGCGTCCTGGACTTGAACAAAAGCTGCCGCCGCCTGCGCAGGCGTCATATCTCTCAGGTATGCTTCTAGGCTGGGCGCACACGCTTCTTTTTTGCCCAATGTATTGCACGATTCTTGAAGCACCATTTCTACAAGAGTTCCTTCCCCCGGGAGTCTTGACAATGTACGGACATATCCACGGATATTTTCGTCGGGTTTAATTTCTTTCAACATATCTCTCATGCGCACAATGAAATTGTCTGTGTCGAAGTGAACCTCTCCTTCTGCATCTGGAGTTAGACCCATTTCCTGAAACAGGTCATGTATTGCGCCGCCCTTCTGTGCTGCGATATGTACAGGAGTTTGACCATTTTCATTCAAAATTGTGGGGTCTGCACCGTGTCCAAGAATTCTTCTTGCCGCCACAGCATTTTCTGAATCAATTGCGACGTGCAAAAGAGTTTCCCTTTTTCCACGAGTTGAAAAATCTGATATACCTTCTTCTTTAATTCTTGGGTCATTGCCTATTACTCTAGGGTCATGACTAGATGAGGGGCGATCAGGCCCCTATAAGCTAGGAATGACATGAAGAATCGCTACTGCAAAAGTTCCAAACTTTCTGAGCGCCAGTTTCGGGCTCTGGTGAAGTGCTTTTCGGTGGACCTCACGGCCACGCAGGCGGCCCGGATGACGGGCCTGAATAGGAACACAGTCAACCGCTATCTGCGGCTGA
>JAERIN010000048.1 GCA_016757515.1 Alphaproteobacteria bacterium | reverse complement strand
CGCCATAGGGATAGGCCACGACGTGGGCCGCCACTACCCCCGCGCCGTCACCATAAAAGACGCCGACGCCCTCGCCCCCGCCCTCGCCGCCGCCCTGGAGGACCTTCTGGCCTGAGGCCCGTTCAGGGGGGGTTAGGCCCCTTTGTGGTTCTCTAGCCTCAGTGCTTTCAGGTGCCGCCGGGTTTGCGGTTCACGGCACCCCGGACGTGCGAGTGCGCAGGCAGTCGGTGCGCGGTTCTTTGGCAGCGCCGTCCCTATCTGGTACGCATGCAGGGGCATATCGCCTGATCGCGTGCCAGGGTCCGGCCAAAAGGCGCCCGGTATGCCAGGTGCGCGGCCTATATTGGTCACACCGACGTCTGCCTTCGAGAATTTGCCGGAAGAAGTACCTGAAAGAGCAGGAGGGGCCCTGTAATCGCCTGCGGCCAGGGAGCGGGCTGAGGAAGCAGAAAATTGTATATTAAGGCTTGCATAAACGCGCAAGAGGCGCTATATAGCCGCAATCGCGCACTAGGGCGGGGTGCCAGGAACCGCCGCAACCACGAAAGGAAACCTCCCATGTCTGCCAAAGCCCCCCCCCCTTCCCCTTATCGCCGCCCTCCTAGCCGTCACCCTTGTGGCAGGCTGCGCCTCCCCACCTGATGCCCCGCCAAAGCGGCAACCCATAGATGTCAGCAAGGCTCAAGCATTAGAGTGCGCGAGCAATGGCGAGGGCGTTTCGGGAAACATTAAGATTGTCGTGTGCGTCCCAGAAGGCCCGGGCCAAGACCCAAGTGTCGTTCTCGCCGACCCCCTCTTGCAGTTCTTGCGCGCGTCGGCCGGCACACGCACGCTTGGCCGAGGTGATCTGGTTAAGGCACGAGGAGTCCTTAACAAATACGGCCCAGACGTCACCCTGAGCCTGAATGGACCAATGCGACTCCAGGAACCCGAAAAACAGATTACAGTGATTACCTTTGGGTCCGATCCGCGCCCCTAAGCCGAGGGCATTTCCGCCTCGTCCATACGCGCCTCCACCTCCGCAAAGCCGGGGCGCACGTCCAGCGGGAGGCACTTGCGCGCGAACTCTACCGCCACCTGCGGCGGCACGCCGTGGAGGAAGGCGATAATCCCGACCCGGATCGCGCGGAAGTACACCGCCTCCCCGTGACCCCGCGCGGTCATGGCTCCCGCGATGGGGGCGACAAAGGCATAGGACAGCCACACCCCCAGGAAGGTCCCCACCAAGGCCCCCCCGATGAGGTGGCCCAAGACTTCCGGCGGCTCTGATATAGACGCCATGGTCTTGATGACCCCCAGCACCGCCGCCACAATGCCCAGGGCTGGGATGCCGTCCGCCATGGTCTGCACTGCGTGCCCCGGTGCCAGGGCGTGGTGCTCCAGGCCCTCTATCTCCTCGTCCATAAGGGCCTCCAGATGGTGCGGGTCCAGATTGCCCATGGACACAAGGCGAAGATAATCACACAAAAAGTCCACCGCATGGTGGTTGTTCTGCGCAGAGGGGAACTGGGAGAACACCTCGCTTGCCGACGGGTTTTCTACGTGTCGCTCTAGGGCGAGCCAGCCCTTGACGCGGGCCAGCTTGCAGATGACGTACAAAAGCCCCAGAAGGTCCACATAGTCCGCCTTGCTGTGCGCGGCAGGCTTGACCAAGGCGACCATCCCCTTGCCAGTGCCCGTGATGACCTCCATCGGGTTGGCGACCAGGAAGGCCGCCACCGCGCAACCCATGATGATGAGCACCTCCCCCGGGGTGGCGGGAAGGATAACGCCTGTGAGTAAGTGCAGGGCCTTGTCAAACCCAGCGGTCAGGACCAGGCCGCCAAAGGTGGCCACAAGGACAAGAAAGAGACCGACGAGTTTCATGCTGCAGCGGGGCCCTGCCTAAGGTTGCACCTCGTGGCATTGTACCCGCGCCCGGCGCGGGCGCAAGGGACCCTACGCGGCTCCGGGGCAAACCCCCACCGCACAAGCAGCGGCAGGGGAGTCGGGCGGAGGCGAAGAGGCAGACGATCTGCGGCGCCTTTGGGGGCTATGCACATGCGCCGCGAATGCGGTCGCACTGCGCCGCCCCCGGCGGTGGGAATTGCGAGCACGTCGTGTAGAGGCCACTTCACAGTTGCGCGCCTGAACGCCGTCGCTTATGGCCAGAAAAAAGGGCATGAGCGCATAGATCATGTTGGGTCCGAGATTCGGGTCTAGGGGCCCTCCGCCAGCGCTGCCCATGACGCCGTCGGTAACCTGGGCCGCTGTGGCAGCGAGAAACCCTCTTGCGGCCAGACCTTCACGGCCCGCAGTGGACGCGACTGAGGCCCCAGCGATGCATAGGCCCGAAAGTGACATAAGGGGTGAACCCTGTGAGGTTAGGGCCAGGTAGACTCCCGTAAGCGCAGTGCATCCGTAAAAGATGGGGTCCCTGTTCTCGTGAAGCCACTTCAAAGCCGGGTGCTTGTCAGCCACCGCTGCTTGCTGCGTCACAATCCGCAAAATGCACACGGCCAGGCCGAAAGCGCCGACATGGCCTATGGAGCCCTCCCCAAAGGTCGCGCGTGCGCCCGCAGCAGCAATACCCGTGGCCGCCAAGAGAAGCCCGCAGTTTTCGTGAATGAACTGCCCAACCTCTCCGCACGCGCCGTCGTACGCTATCCGTGCACGGATGGCAGCCTCGTTGAAGCGCTGGGCAAGATGATCAAACATATTGCAGCCATGGGTTGTCATTGGGCGGGGCACTGTACAAGATGAGTCGAGGCACGGAAAGCTCTTTTTGCGCTATAGTTGCATAATTTCGTGCTGTGCGTGCAATATACTTAAGGCGCTCTGCAATACAAGAGCAGCGGGCGCGCGGCGCAGCAAATGGCGGCATTCTCACCCCCCCGTGGAGCCGAAGCCGCCCTCCCCCCGCGCAGTGCCGGGCAGAGCGTCTGTCACACGAAAGGCCGCACGGGCGCAGGGGGCCACAATCATCTGCGCCACACGGGCACCGGGCTCTATGGTGAAATGTTCTGCGCTTAAGTTTATCAAAATCACTTTTATCTCCCCCCGGTAGTCCGCGTCTATGGTCCCTGGCGTGTTCAAGACCGTCACCCCGTGCCGGAGCGCGAGGCCGGAGCGCGGGCGGACCTGGGCCTCCCACCCTGGGGGCAGGGCCATGCAAAACCCGCACGGGACCAGGGCCCGCGCGCCGGGGGCGAGCACCACAGGCGCGTCCAGCGCGGCCACAAGGTCTGCCCCCGCGGCCAGGTCCGTCGCGTACACGGGCGCGGCCACGCCGTGCGGCAACAGGGTGATGGGGACGTCCACAGTGTCTGTCATACGGCTCTATCCTCCGGGAATTGCGCGCCGCGGGCGGCGACCCAGCCCCGGATGCGGGCGTGCGCGTCGTCGGGCAGGACGGGCAGCATGGCCTCCACCGGGAAGATGAGGCCCTGGTCGGAGGCCAGGAGGGAGAAGATGTGCCCCTTGCCGCGCAGCACGTCGCGCACCGCGGCCCAGTCCACCCACTGCCGCCGCAGGGGGTGGTCCACCTCCACCCCCGCAGGCGTGAGGCGGTAGGTCTTTTCCTGGAAGGAGGTGGATGTGGGGCGGCACAGGGGAGCGAAGCGCGTAGTGCCCAGGAGCTGGGGCAGCATGGGTAGGAGTGGAATGGGCAGCACAACGAGAGCCAGAAGAATGAAATCCGTCCACATGGCCACGGAGTGGGGCAGAAATGCGCCTGTGACGGGGAAGCCGAATACGAATTCCAGCATTCCGGGCGGAAGGGTGCCGGACTTCACGAATCCCATCGTACCCTTAACGTACAGTAGTATGAATCCCGCGAAAGCTAATGCCCCAACGATGGACACGGCACCCGCGATGATATCCCACCGCGCCGCAACAAGTTGTGTTTTCCACGATATAGACCTCTCAACATCCTTGCGCGTCGTGCGCGCGGGGAAGGCCATCTCGTCCGCCGCGGTGCCCGTCCCGGCGTGGAGAGCCCGGACGCGACGCAGGAACCCGTCCGTATCCATCCCGGCGCGCATCAGGGCCGCGCGCGGGATCACAAACCCCTCGGCTGGCGCGAGGCCCAGGCGCACCGCCCCGCGGCCCGCGCGGCGGATGTCCGTGATGGCCGCCCAGGCCACGCGGTCGGTGACCAAGGGATGCACCTGCTCCATTCCCTCGCGCGTGAAGCGGTAGGTTTTCTCCGCCCACGGCACCGCGCCGTCGTCCAGCGCCGCCACCCGCGCCTTGCGGGCCTCTTCGCGCGCTATAGCCTGAGTCACGTATGGGTTCGGGTCGCCCAGGTCCCAGCGTTTGAACAGGGCTTTTTTGGCACGATCCAGGGCCCACCACAGATACAGGAAGATTGCTAATGCGGGTATAAGAGGATCAACAAGCCATATAAAGTCCCAAGGGGCTGGGCCCCAGTTTCCTTGCAAAAGCGCCGTAAACTTCTCTTTGTCGGAGCGCGGGTCGTATAGGTCTAATAGACGATCCAAATCCAATTTGACCCAGATAACCAGAAACATAACAAATAATCGTGCAATATGATGCCCTACTTCAATCCACCGCCGCACCCGCTTCTGCCGCTCGGTCAGGGGCGGGGCCTCCGCCTCTGCGCCCTCAGGCGCGCGGGCCTTGCCAACCTCCCGCACAAAGGCAGCGATGTCGGCAGCAGTCAGCGCCACAGTGAACTCCATGGATGTATCGCGCTTTGTCATAAGCGTGTCCTGTAGCGGGGGGCTCTCATGGTGCCGCTTAGCACAAAACGGCGCGTAGATCCACAAACGAAAGCCAAACCCCGCGTTGTGCGCCCGCGCTAGCGGGAATCGGTGTCGCAGGCGTGCGCCCGGGGGTGTGCCGCGCGGTGGATGCGGATCAGTTCGGCGGCGTTGACCTCAGTGTACCGCTGCGTGGTGGACAGGCTTGCGTGGCCCAGGAGGTCTTGTATCTGCCGCAGGTTGGCTCCCGCCTCCAAGAGGTGCGTGGCAAAAGCGTGGCGCAAGGCATGGGGTGTGGCCGTATCGGGCAGAGCCAGGGCAGAACGGAGCGCGCGCATGGCCCGCTGTGCCGCACCTTGGGACATCGGCCCCCCCCGCGCACCCAGGAACAGGTGCCTGTGCGCGCCTTCTGGATATGGGCACGCAGCACGGTATCGGCTCACCTCTGCGTGCACAACGGGCAAGAGGGGAACCTCCCGCTCGCGCCGCCCCTTTCCTTGCACGCGCAAGGGGGCCCCTTCCGCCGGAGGCCAGTCCGCAATGCGCAGGGCCAAAGCCTCCGCCACGCGCAGGCCCGCGCCGTACAAGAGGGTAAACAGCGCTCGGTCCCGCGCGGCCGTCCACTTCGCGCCCGCCCCAGCAGCCTCCAACACCTCCGTCGCCTGGGCCCGGAACAGGGGCCGGGGGACCTTACGGGGTAGCCTTGGGGCCCGCACCAGGCCTATGGCCGCATTGAAAGTGCCGTAGCGCTTTTGGGCCCAGGCCAGAAAGTTCCGGACGCTGGACAGGGCCCGCGCCCGCGCGGGTCGCCCCGCCCCGCGCGCGCTCTGCGCCGCCATCCAGGCCCGAAAGTCCCGCACGTCCAGGGCGGACAGGTCCGCTCCCCCCCCCTGGTGCGCCGCCGCGAAGGCCAAGAACGCACCCACGTCCGCCCGGTACGCCCGCACCGTGTGGGGCGAGAGGCCCCGCTCCACCGCCAGGTGGTCGCAAAACGCGGTGAGGAGGTCGCCGTCCACGCGCCCATCCTACCCTCACCCCGTGGCGCGGGGAAGGTTTTGGCGCTACCCTGCGGCCCATGCTCCCCCTGTTGCCCGACGCAAAGAACTCTACCCAAAGGGCGAAGGCCGAAGCGCACTACCTGGGCCATCGGGAGCGCCTGCGCGCCCGCTTTGCACAAGGGGGGGGCGCAGCGCTAGCGGACTATGAACTTTTAGAACTTGTGCTGTTCGCGGCCATCCCGCGCCGGGATGTAAAGCCCCTGGCCAAGGCTCTTCTGGCGCACTTTGGATCCCTTCCGGCCCTGGCGGCTGCGCCCCTTTCTGACCTGGCGGCTGCGCCGGGCATGACCCGTCATGCGGCCATCACTCTGCGCGCTGCGGGGGACCTCGCGGCGCGGGCGGCGCGTGCAGACCTGGCCGAGCGTGACGTGTTCACGGACTGGGCCCGCCTTATGGATTATTGCTATGCCGCCATGGCACGAGAAAAACGGGAGCAGTTCCGCGTCTTGTTTCTCACCCGCAAGAACGCACTACTGGCCGATGAGGTGCAGGGCCAGGGCACCGTGGACCACACCCCCGCCTACCCGCGCGAGATCATCCGCCGTGCATTGGAGTTGGGCGCTGCGGCCCTCATCCTGGTCCACAACCACCCCAGCGGGGACCCCCGCCCGTCCGAGGCTGATATAACCCTCACGCAGGAGGTCATGGCCGCTGCAAAACCCTTCAAAATTGTCGTGCACGACCACGTCATCGTGGCCCGCGCGGGGTATGTGAGCTTGAAGAACGCCGGACTTATGAACTCTGGAGCATGACTTCTTCGTGAACTGCAACTTTTTGCCCCGGTTGCGCAGCCCCCCCAGGGGCCTGTACAAGGGGCACATGACCCACATACAAAAATCGGCCTACAGCTATGAGGACATATTGGAGTGCGGCCATGGGCGCCTGTTCGGCCACGGAAACGCCCGTCTACCCCTGCCCCCCATGCTGATGTTTGACCGGATTACGCAGGTGCGCGCCGAGGGTGGGGCGCATGGCAAGGGCACGATAGAAGCGGAGCTGGATGTCCGGCCTGACTTGTGGTTTTTCGCCTGCCACTTTGAGGGGGACCCGGTGATGCCCGGCTGTCTGGGCCTGGACGCGCTGTGGCAATTGCTTGGCTTTTACCTCGGCTGGACGGGGGCCAAGGGCTCTGGACGCGCGCTGGGCCTTGGGGGCCTTAAATTCTCCGGGCAGGTCCTGCCCAGCACCAAGTTGGTCCGCTACCGCGTGGACCTCAAGCGCGTTATCAACCGCAAGTTGGTCTTGGGCATCGGGGACGGCGTGCTAGAGGCCGACGGGCGGGTGCTGTATGAGGCCGAGAACCTGCGCGTGGGCCTGTTCGCCAACCCGGCGGCTATGTAGGCCAGACTTCTGCGTGACGCTTCTTTCCTGCGGAGAGCTTTATAGGTTTGTCCGAGGTGCAAATGTAATCTTGACCAACTACGGGCACTCCATCCACCCGTACACCCCCTTGAGCAATAAGGCGCTTGGCCGCGCTTTTTGAGGCGCATAGCCCAGTATCCACCAAAAGATCTACTACAGGTACCCCGCACATCAAATCCGCCGTTATCTTGGGCAGAGCGCTTCCAACGCCCCTTTCTTCAAATACACTGCGTGCAGTATCGACAGCGTCGAATGCAAATCCTCCTCCGTGCGCCAGGCGCGTGGCCTCAAAGGCCAGAATCTTCTTGGCTTCGTTGACCTCTTGCCCGCGCAAGGCCTCTAAGCGCTCTATTTCCGATACGGGCAAGACCGTAAATAAACGCAGGAATCGCCCCACGTCCGTATCTGCAACGTTGCGCCAGTATTGGTAGTATTCATAAGGGCTTAGCATATCCGCGTTCAGCCAGACGGCCCCGCACTCACTCTTGCCCATCTTTTTGCCGTCCGCGGTGGTGAGCAGGGGGCTCGTCAGAACAAACGCCTCCGCCCCCTCCGACCGGCGGATGAGGTCCAGGCCGTTCACCATATTTCCCCACTGGTCAGAGCCACCCATCTGCAGCCGCACGCCGTGGCGACGATAAAGCTCTAGGAAGTCATAGGCCTGCAGAACCATATAGTTGAACTCCAGGAGAGTGAGCGGACTCTCCCGCTCCAAGCGCGTCTTGACGGAGTCAAAGGACAGCATGCGATTAACGGTGAAATGCGGTCCGTAGTCCCTCAGAAAGTCAAGATAATTCAGCTTCCCGAGCCAATCCATATTGTTCAAAATGGGCACATCAGGCCCGAGAAATTTTTCAAACACGCCTCGTATCGTATTTATATTAGCGGCTATCGTGGCATCGTCTAAAATGGCACGGCTCGCATCCTTAAACGAGGGGTCCCCCACACGGCTGGTTGCCCCACCCATAAGGAGCACAGGCTTATGCCCCGTTTCCTGAAACCAATAAAGCCTCATAATCTGTATGAGATGACCAACATGCAGGGACGGTGCGGTGGCGTCAAAGCCGCTATACCCCGCCACAGGCCCGGCGGCCAGCGCCGCATCCAGAGCGTCCAGGTCGCTGCACTGGTGGATAAAGCCCCGCTCGGACAAAATGGCCAGAAAGGCAGACCTAGGCATAGGCCGTCTCTACGCCCGTTTTTGCGCCGTGACAACCCGTACGCACCACCTACCACCCAGGGCCTTGCCAAGGTATAACCCCCCAATGCCCTTGACGCACTCCCTCGTCGTGTTTGACTGGAACGGGACCATCCTGGCCGACACACTGGCCTCTTGGCGTGCGGCGAATGCGTGCCTCGCATTTTACGGCGCGGAGCCTATCTCCTTGGCACGCTACCGAGCCACGTCCTCCTTTCCCATTATCCACTTTTACGCAAAAAACGGGGTGCCGGTGGACAAGGTCCTGGGCTCCAAAGGCCCGGCGAACGGCCTCTTCCAGAAGGAGTATGAGCGCCTGGCCGCGCGCAGCCGCACCCGTGCCGGGGTTCGGGGGCTCCTCCGGTGGCTGCGGGACCGGAGTGTGCCATGCATTATTTTGTCCAACTATGTGACGCACCGGATAGAGGCGCAGCTAGAGCGCCTGGGCCTTGCGGCCTTTTTCCAGCACATAGATGCGCATGACGGCGATGGAGCACAAATCGTGGAGTACACGTCCAAGATGGAGCGCCTGTCAGCGTATATGGTGAAGCGGGGCTACGCGCCCGGGCGAAGCGTCATCATCGGGGACTCCACGGAGGAGCCGCAAGTGGCGCGGGCCCTGGGCCTCACCTCCATCGCGGTGACGGGCGGGTCCTTCTCCGCCGGGCAGATCGCCCGTGCCCGCCCAGACTACGTGATTGGCCACATGGCGGCCGCGCGGCCCGTGCTGGAGCACCTCCTGGCCCCCGCTTTTTTTCGCGCATAGAATGCCGATTTTTGTTGAATTGTGTACAGTGATTGGTGTATTAGGGGCGCCCTAAATCACCAAACAAGAGAGCACAGAAAATGGCGGACGGATCTATAAGACTGTGTAAAAAAGATCAGGAAGAAAAAGAAAAAACAGAAAATGAATTAATCTGTAGTGCCGAACACATTTCAAATTGCAGGACTTCCGAAAAAATTGGCATAGGAGCCATTTTTATTATTGCTTTATCTATTGTTATCGCATCAACACAAATTGAATGGACGGTGGGAAGTCAAAGCGAAGACGTGGGGCCATTCTCTTGGCCGCAAGCGACTGTCCTCACTCTTAAAAACCCCGAAACCTATCCGCCCGCCACCACCCCCAAACGCACTTGCGCCGATCGAGTGATAAAAATGGTGGGCACAATTGGGCGCCCAGTAACCGGCAATGAAGGGTGGTACGGCGACTGCTCTCTTCGGGTTGCGGCAGTCATGAATCAGGCGGCTGCGGGAGGTACCGCAGGAGCGCATGGCGCACCAACCAACCATGTCCGTAGAAGCTGGAATAAAGGCTTTTTGTTTAGCGTTCCTGTTCTTTTATCTATGCCTTTATTTTTTTTCTGGGGCGCAATAGGTGCCCCGATATGGTCGAATGGGGCATGGCGGAAATTAGCTGATGCCCCCCCTCTCTCGGCACAGAGTTAAGGGCCTACCCCACGCTCCCCTCCAGGGAGATGCCCACGAGCTTGCCGGCCTCCACGGCGAACTCCATGGGCAGGTGCTGGAGGACCTCGCGGGCGAAGCCGTTGACGATGAGGGCCACGGCCTCCTCAGCCCCTATGCCGCGCGCCAGGCAGTAGAACAACTGGTCATCGGAGACCTTGGACGTCGTGGCCTCGTGCTCAAGCGTGGCGTCGGCGCGGCGCGCGTCAATGACGGGGAAGGTGTGCGCGGCGCAGTCCTTCCCGATGAGCAGGCTGTCGCACTGGGTGAAATTGCGCGCGCCCGCCGCGCCGGGCAGGACCTTCACCAGGCCGCGGTAGGCGTTGGAGGAGCGGCCCGCGGATATGCCCTTGGAAATGATGCGCGAGCGCGTGCGGGGGCCGATGTGGATCATCTTTGTGCCGGTGTCGGCCTGCTGCGCGCCGTTGGTGATGGCCACGGAGTAGAACTCTCCCTGGCTGTCGGCACCTTTCAGGATGCACGAGGGGTATTTCCATGTGATGGCAGAGCCCGTCTCCACCTGCGTCCAGGAGATCTTGGACCTATCGCCCGCGCACAGGCCGCGCTTGGTGACGAAGTTGTACACCCCGCCCACGCCGGTGTCCGGGTCGCCGGGGTACCAGTTCTGGACGGTGGAGTACTTGATCTCCGCGTCGTCCAGAGCAATTAGCTCCACCACCGCGGCGTGCAGCTGATTTTCATCCCGCATGGGGGCGGTGCAGCCCTCCAGGTAACTGACGTAGGATCCCTTGTCCGCGACGATGAGCGTTCTTTCAAATTGCCCGGTGTTCATCTCGTTGATGCGGAAGTAGGTGGACAGCTCCATGGGGCAGCGCACGCCGGGCGGGATGTAGACGAAGGAGCCGTCGGTGAACACGGCGCTGTTCAGGCACGCGTGCTTGTTGTCCCCCGGCGGCACGACAGAGCCCAGATACTTGCGCACGAGGTCTGGGTGATCGCGCACGGCCTCGGAGATAGAGCAGAAGATGACCCCGGCCTCTTTGAGGGTCTCTTTGAAGGTCGTGCCGATGGAGACGCTGTCAAACACCATGTCCACAGCCACACCGGCCAGGACCTCCTGCTCCCGCACGGGGATGCCTAGCTTCTCGTAGGTCTCCAGAATCTGGGGGTCCACCTCGGCCAGGGACTTGGGTCGGTCAGCCATAGATTTGGGCGCGGCGTAGTAGTGCAGATCCTGGTAGGCAATGTCGGGAAAACGCACAGCGGCCCAGCGGGGCTCGGACATATTCAGCCACCGCCGGTACGCCGCCAGCCGCCAGTCTAGGAGCCACGCGGGCTCGTCCTTCTTAGCCGATATAAACCGGATGGTGTCCTCGTCCAGGCCCTTGGGGGCCATGTCCGACTCCACTTCCGTCACAAAGCCGGCGCTGTAGCGCTCCAGGGACCTGGTGGTCTCAATAGTTTCCTGCGTCGCGGGTGCCATAGGGACCTATGTGGCACCCAGAGGCCTGGGATTCAAGGTGCGGGCCGCACAGAAAGCGCCGTAAAAAATATTGGGTCATGACTAGATGAGGGGATCTAGACGGCAAATTTTGAGAACCAGCCTCCCCAAATTTTCTCCCCTATTGTTAAGCCGCCACTCGCACTCCTTCAAGTGCAGCCAGAAGGCCTGCGGGGCCATGCCGCGGAACCTGGCCAGGCGCACCTTGGCCAACCCCCAAAAGCCCTCGATGCCGTTGATGTGCGTGCCGTC
>JAERIN010000047.1 GCA_016757515.1 Alphaproteobacteria bacterium | reverse complement strand
TAGTAATTTCCGCTGCTTCCGGCGACATTGCGGAAGTTCATCGTCCGCGTGTTGTTTCTTGCCGCAAAGTTCCGAACAGTCGCGTCCCCGAAATCGGACTGGAAATACGCACCTTGGTAGCTTTTACGGACGAGGATTCCTGAAATGCCTCCGCCCAACTCACCATAGGTCGTAAACGGAGAAAATATCCCAGAAATATTGGAAAACTCAACATCTTTCATGAAAGACGCTGTTCCCCGCAGGCGCATTCCAAACTTCATATTTTGGAAAGTGCTGTCCCGAATTTTTACGATTTGGTCATCGCCTCTATAAAATCTACCAAAAAGACCATTGGGGGCCGCAAAATACCCATCAACTGTGCTCGCATATACCTCAAAATCACAGGCATTTGATAGGTTTGCCGCGCCTACCGGGAACTCTATAGGGTTGGCCGTGCTTGTACAGACGAAGGTCACGCTGCACCCATTGTATGTGTCGCCGTTTGCGTCAATTGCACCGAAGCGCATCCCAGAATCGGAAGAGGTAGAGACTATTGGGGGTTTGTTCCCGCCGTTAATAATGACATCGAGCTCTTCACCCACAAAGTGCCCGCCGACCCCCAAAGATATTTGGGCTGCTATATAATATTGGTATCTTGCAGACAGCCCCTGGCGGGATACCACACCCCAACCGCCCGCTTGGTCCGCATCCCATAGGTCCTCGGGGGTTGCGGTTTCGCCCGCGATTGTAATTGTGCCGCTTGAATAGGTGATGGACATAGCCTATCCCTCCTCCGGCGCGCGCGGGCCGTCATCGCACAGGCTCGCCAGAGCGCAGAAGTGGTACGGCGCGTCGGCGGGATCCTGTTTGGGAAGTGGGGCGGGGGTCAGCATGGCGGGGCCTTTGTGTTAAGGTTTTCGGCTTTCTTTAACATTTCTCCGTCCATCTTTGGGTAAGGCGGGTTCTTTTTAAGATATTCGCCCACCTCATCCCACGAGTTCAGGCCTAGCTCCCTATATTTCGGATAATTCGCGTGTATATACGCTTTTTCATCAAAATCTTTCATAAAGCGCTTCTCCATAAATTGCTTATACCTCTTTTAATTGCGCATTTGGGGGGCATTCACCCAATTCCTGCGGCGCTTAATGTACGTCCGTGAACATTAGGGCCGCGCAATGTACGATCTTGGGCGAAAGTGAACATTAGGCAGACTCCCCATCGTATGTTTCTGCAAAAATATCCGCCTTGCACCGATAGAACTCATTTCTGTTGCCCTTTATAATCCAGTCGCCAGGAAAAGCAGTTATCATGCCTTCCCAAGACGGGATATGTATCCTATCGGGCGGGGCAAAGCAGCCTTCCCACCCAGCCGCCCTAATAGCTTCTGCCACTTCTTCTAGGTTTTCATGGGTTAGTTGAACAGCTTCTTTAATCACTGGTCTTGAGACATATTTTTTGAACATTTTCTTTTCTCCTACTGGTTATGCACTGGCACATCGCGGCGCGGCTTGCCAGGCGGGGGCGGCGGATCGTTCCAGATGATACGGTCTCTCGCTTGCAGGACTCGTGCGGTGGCCTCCATGAGCGCCTTTGGGCCCGAGACATACTGCCCCCAGTCCTTGGCCCCGCGCCACCCGAAATAAAAGCCAAGGACTGTAATGGGGATGAGCCAAAGGATAGCAGGGATGAGTGCAACGGCCTGAGCCAGGCGCACAAGGCCTTCTGGGTTTTGGGTGCCGTACCAGAGCAGGAAGCCAAAAGCCCCCAGGACGGAAAACGCCGTCACTGGGCGCACCAGGCGGTTCATGCCGTCCACAAAGGCATCAAATCCACCCTTGTTAGCATTACCGAACTCGGCCCGGTATTGCTCCCAAAGGGCGATGAGTTCTGCGTTCTGGTTGCGCTCAGCCATGTCCTTGTCCCGGACGGCCTTGCCAGCAACACGAGTGACGCTATCCACGGCATCCGTGAGGCCGTCCACGACCTTGCCGATGGCTGCATCCCCGATCATGCTGCGCTTCCATTAATGTGGTTTATGTTCCCAAACATGAAACCGACTTCTTCCTCTTTTAGGCGGGTCGTCATGCCTGTTTTGCTGTCTATATTAAGACCACTAACCTTCATATTTCCGCCGCAATGCGGGCAGGTCACGCCCGTGGCCATAAAACTCATTATCACGGCATTGGGTGCGGGCAACTTCCACAATTTCTTTGTTCCGCCGCAATCCATGCAGGATGCGCGGATATAATCAGGAAACTCAACAATGTCTGCACTCATGCCGCACCTCCTTCCGCGTCATCGCAATCTTCAGAGAAGATGAAATGCTTGAACCTCTCAAGTTGATACAAGACAACAGGAGTATCTGAGGTTGACGCATGAAAGGTTGGGTGCCCGCCGTCCTTTGGCCAAACAACAAGGAACACATGCTTTGGGTCTTCTTTGGCTATCTCGCGAAGTATTTCGCTTGCGTTCAGGTCTAGCTTTGTTATAACATCAAGTTCTATGATTTCTGCACTCATGCCGCACCTCCTTCCCCCGTGAAGGGCAGGACTTCTATCATGTCCGGGTCTGCGCAGCCCGCGAAGCGCACCAGTATTTCTATATCAAAGCCATTTGTGTGCTGCTCGAGCTGGATGCTCCCGTCACCGCACGGCACGGCATGCCACTTGTGCGGGGCCAGGTTGAGCGCCTTCGCGTAGTCTATGGCCTTGGCTATGGTGGCCGGGGATATGGGTCTGCCCCGGTACCCGTCCCACCCATCTTTCAGGTCCAAGATGGTGTCTATTTCTGCAATCGTTGGTGCTGTCATGCTACCACTCTCCATTTTCTGATTTAATCATAATATCATGTTGCATATTAGCCAAAGCGCCAAGAACCTCAAGTGTAGAAATCCCGCGCTTCACTTGCTCGCTTACTATAAAGCGCAAAACTGTGTAATAGAAATTGTCCAAATGCGGAAGTTCCCCTCTCGGTTGGAAAACGACAACATCTGGCGAAAAACTATCGTTCGCGCTCACCCTGCACCTCCTTCCCGCATAAATCTGTGTGCCCCTATGTTGGCGACAGGCGTCATCTTTTCTGCCCAGGCGGGCTGCACAACGCTCGGGTTAAAGTAGTGGGTGGCCGTTGGCACAGGGTTGTCTTCCTCGCCTTCAAGGGCTGTCAGGGCTGCGTCCAGACACTCCCATGCTTGGTCATCCAGCGCGTCCGACTGCTGCAACTGCAAGGCCCTATAAACGGCGATGCAGCGCTCCCTGTTTTGGTCACCATTATTCCAACAGGAAAATTGCTTCGGGGCCTGGCAGACGGCCCCTAGGCTCCTCGCGAGCCACATCCCTTTGTCCCCCACAACCTCGCACGCCGGGGCCCACCACCAAACCTTACCCGTTGGCCCGCCTTGCGCCCGCGTCAAAATGACATAGGCCACGGCCAACTTGCCGAGCCATAGCTGCCCCCTTGCCTCGCCGTACAGCGTGGCCGCCATAGCGTGTATTTCCGGGCGAGTGATAAGGGCGACGCCAGGCGCACTAAAAGGCCAAATTGCGGCCAGATCACGCTTACGGGGGGTGTGTGCAACTGGTAAGGGGTCTTTGCCAACTGCCACCATAGCGTCCCGCAGCGTCTCATGTACCTCCGGGGCTGTAGGGGGTGTTTTTGTGTCTATCCTATTGTTTTCTTTGGGTTTACCCCCCCGGGGCTCAGGATTGCTGGCGAATACGCGCTTTAGGGTTTCGCAGAGGTTCATAGCTTGCCCCCAACAAACACCACGGCGGTGGTCAGCGCGGCGGACACAAGCGCCCAAAGAACGCGGTCTGTCCATGTGCGGGCGGTCATGGCGGTATGGATAAACGGCGTGACTTCTAAGCGCAATTTCTCGAGCTCTCTAGTGAAGCCACCAACAGCAGCGAGCAATTTTTCCTGGAGTTCGTGGTGTGCGCTTTTAATTTCACGATAATCCTCTTTCAATTTCTCGATTTCTCTTGCGTTCCTGTCCGTAGCAATGCGCAAAGGGCAAGACTCAGCTCGCTCTTTGTAAGACATACCGCCAATGCCCCCGTCGGGGCGGACATGAGCCTCTATGTAAGGGGGATCACGAGACATTAAACCACCTCTGCCTCCGCGATCTTCAATGGTTTACTCCAGAAGTCTATTAAGAATAGGGACACCGTACAAGGGACAGAAGAAGCTATAGAGATCTTCTTTCCAGTTTCAATATAAGAATTCGCACGCGTCACAACTCCAGCTGTTAGGGCGGGCGTGCTTATCGGCGAAGAGCCATTAACCAAAAGGCTGACCGTGCCAGCAGGAACGTCTATGTCAGAAGAAACTGCGATCCTTGCGGATGCAGGAAAGGTGTATTCCTGAGAAGGAGAGCCAGGAGCGGTTGGCCCGAGGGAAGCAACAACTTCTGAGAACTTCTTTAAGTTTCTCCTGCTCCTGTTCCTTGCGGCCAAGAAAGGGAGGTATAAGAGCATTTACTGTGCACCGTCCTCCCCTTTCTTGTCTTCTTGCACTTTTTTGGCTTTAGGGGCTTTAGGGGCTTTTTGCCCTTTCAATTCTTCCGCCTTAGCAATTGCATCAGCTGCACCAGCTTTGATGCCTTCGGCTTTTGCCTGTTTGCTCTCTTCTAGGACATCCTCAAGCCCGTGTTCTTCTAAGACTTTCCTAGCAGCCTTGACCTTCTGAGATTTTTCAAGGCGCTGCTTATTCTGGCTTATGAGGTATTCCTGAGTCGGGCTCAGCTTTTCTGCGCTTTGATTGTGGAACGCTAAAGCCCGCTCAATCACTACCGTCGCTTCAGTGAGGCGGCCCTGTTCATCCTTAAGGGATTGGATTTCTTTACCTATTTCGATATTCCTTGCATCGAGCCGAGAAAGTCCTTTCTCGCACCCTTCTGCTGTCCCCACATATTTGCTCACATCATAAATGTCTTCTGGCATATCTATCCTCCTAACTTAACAAAAGCAACAGAGACGTCTCCAGAGACACTAATGACTCCGGTGGAGGCATCTGTGATATTAGCAGCGTCAACAAGCATGTTGATCTTCAGCGGCTCTGGAGCGTCCAATTCCAATATCTGGGCAGCCTCAACAGGGACAGCCGCATATCGGGCGCTCGCAATAACATCAGCAACCGCAGGGCCTATCGCCGTCGAAGGGAGCAAATTCGCCTCATCATCATCGACAAGGTCAGCGTCGATCGTAGCTTTTGTCCCGATACTGAAGTCGCCCGACCATGTTGCAGCAATGTTCGCATCCTCAGAGGTGAAGGACAAATTTGCTACAATGCCGAGGACGATAACGTCTCCTTCTGGCAACGCAAGATCATCAAGAGACAAAGACCCAAAGCCGACACCCGCCCCAACTGCCGAGACAGACAGCGGGATGTCGGTCAAAGAAGTCTTTGCATTCTGGAAGCCCTGGGCTTTGCTCTTGCCGAGAGACCTAGGAAGACCTTTGGCCATTGATGTCCCCTTTCTCTAGAATTCACGAGTGACCAGGCGTGCAAACGGAATTTGCTTGCGCTCGGGATAAACCCTGGACCACGAGTTCGCATTGTTGAGCTGATTCGCGCCTGTGCCGTTGCTCGGGCCACCTTTAGAAGTGGTACCAACAAAGGCGTGACCGACAGGGTGAACACAGAACTCTCTCCGCGTGAAGAGAACTTCTTGGCCGCCACCATTACCCGCTTGCGGATAGCGATATGTCTCTGTCGGAACTTTTGGCAGCCCCAGAGCGATCTGGAATGCACCAGCGCCGAAGATCCAAGTATCGAATACACCACCTGTAGCGGGCATCCCGTCATCAACGATGACTTCATGGCCGAGGAAGGTGGGAATCATCACACGGCCTTCCGAATCAGGGATATAATCGATCAAGTTGTTCTTCTTCATCCTTGCCATCACGACAGAGTGAGTCATCATCAAGCTCAGATCGTCGCTCGAATCACCCATCGTCGCTGCAGCATCAATGAACGCTTCCGCAGAGAAGTTTGTGACGCCATCGGCAAAAGCTGCACCGCTCACATCATTTTGGAAGTCTCCGCCGTTCGCAGCAACATTCGCTTTGATGATGCCATTGGTCGTCGCAACAAAAATCGCCTGGAAGCGCAGCGCCCAGTATTTCGCGACGCGCGAGGCGATCGACCCCATGGGATCCGCACCAGCCAAGTCTGCCGCAAGGTCAGCCGCAGACCAAGATTGGTTGCGAGAGATGCGCACCGCAATTTCTGTAGAAGTGCCCGTCTTCTTCGGAACGGAATCTTTGCGGTTGGCATCTGTGGGGGTGCCACCCTGGTAAGATGCGATGATGCTGTCCGCAGGATCGTCTGTCGGAATGTTTTCCTCTTCATTGTCGAGGTCCTTAAACGACGGAACATCAACCGTGAGCCCGCCACCAGACAAAAAGTTCGAGAGGATAGGGTTCACAGTCGTCGCGCCAGATTGGATCAGCCGAGACTTTTCCTCAGTCAGCTGCTGCACATAGGGCGTGAAGATCTCAGGGACGACAAGGTCTGTGATTTGTGTGAGCGGGCCAGTTGCCATTTTGCACCTCCAGGATTAAATGATTAAGGACTAAAAGACACCTGAGCGCCATGGCCAGCTGTTGAAGGCACACCATGTGGGCCTTGCAAGAACAACTGTACTATGCCAGAAAGCAGATGGAAAGGCAAAAAATGCCTTTACCCCGAAAAATTATTCAACCTATCGTTTTTTCGGCGGCCTGGTCTTACCTAAAGTCGTCCCGGCGGCTTCGGCCATGGCTTTTGCGCGCTCTTGGCCGTGTTCTTTCAGGAACGCGCCTTGCGCAGTAAGATTCCACCCTTCTGCGGACCATGGGTTAGATTTCCCAGAAACGGAAGAAGAGCTACGCGCCCCACCACCAACAGACAAAGGCCACCAGTGAGGACGCTTTTGCGCCATATCAGAAAGCCAAACCTTAGGTGGCAAGCCCGGCGAGACACCCCCGGCATCTTTGGTGACGACAGACCCATCTTCCGCGACTGTGAAAAGCGCCCTTGCGTAGAGCAAAACATCTTCTTGGGCTTCTGGAATCACTTTTGCTTCTGCCATTGCTTTGCGCATCTCGTCAGAGATTGTGCGAGAAACCTTCTCTTCACGCAGGTTTTGGACTTCAGCGAGGGCTTCTTCGAGCTTCTTTGCATTTTCATCCGCTTTGCGCTGCACAGGCCCGAGGGCCATTTTTATAGCACCTTCAGCACGCTTAGAAGCCGCAGCTTCAATCGCAGCCTCATCAAACTTGCCTTCTGAAGCGGCTTCTAGTGCGGGGAGCTTGTCCAGCTTTTGCATAACTTCTTCATGCTTCAAATCCCCCCACACAGAAAGCCTCTCTTTAGTGGCCTTATGGGCCAGGCGCTCTTCATTAAGAGACTTTGTAAGCGTGTCTATGTCGGCTTGTGTCTTCACGCCAGCAATGCCAACGAGGCGAACGGTCCCATTAACATCGGAATAAAGAGATCTGAACTCTTCTGGAACTTCTTCAATCGAATCATATGTTGATTTAAGCATGGTTTGCCTTTCTGCCATCCAATTCTTTATCGGCAGGATTGCCAATAAGTGCAGGAATCTTATATTGCAGAGAAACCCCAGTCAAGCTAAAAAGCATCTGGATTAAGCCCTGCAGCGATAAATGCGGAGCGATGCATGTCGGCCAATTCTGCTAGGGTTATTTGCTTTCCGGTTGGCCTCACCATCTGGTCCAACTTTAATCCACCTTTGCGATAAAGTTTAGCACGGTTCGGGCCAAGGACGCTGTCTTGAAAAGCATTTGTCTGCTTAGATAAGAACTCATCATATGTCACGCGTGCATCTACAATTTGCGTCAACTCGCGAATGCGCTGCCGAGAATATGCATCGAACTTTCCCTTATGGCCTAGAGGCAGGTCTGCTCTGGTCTTCGCTTTTATATTGTTTAGATTGTTGTATTCTTTGAGGAATTGCTTCTGATTAAAAGGCTTTGCAGGGCGTGTGCCGATGGCTTCATTCCCTAACAAAGCAACCCTAACAGACCTGCAAGAGAAGTGCAAAGGCGGCTTAGGCCCTACACCAATGGGGAACTTCTTGCCGTCCAGCGACCGACAAATTGGTGTAGTGCGGGAATCTAAAGTTGCAACATACAACTCTTCGCTGAAGAGGCCCTGGTTCTGCAAGAAAAACTCTTCTCTAACGCTGTTCGCAACGCTCAATACCGCAGTCCTTACAATTGAGGCGGCTTGATGCCTTGAGGTTTGTGTTATTCCGTCTTTTCTTTTCAAGATCTGCGTCCCTAAAACACGACTCACAATGCGAGGGGTTGGCTCGCCTTGGAGGATGCCGATCTTGATCTGACTCGTTATCCGGCGAATGTCTGCTGCAGAGACATCATCAAACCACTGCTTAAGTATGCGCCCTCTAAAAGGTTTAGACAGTGCAATTGTGCGCAATAGTTCCGCAGAAGGAACAACAAAGTCGACGATTACAGGGGCGGCTGTGGTATACGATTTCGCAAGAAAGTCCGCTTCAGCTTTTGAGACAGACAAAAGTTCTTCTCGCACGACCCAAAAGGCTTCAGACCACTTCTTCGCTCGTATTGAAGCGATTGTCTTTTCAATCTTCTTGAGCCGAGCGACGATGGTGGGTGTGAAGCGGCCAGAATAATTTACTAAATGCTTTTCTATTGCTGCACGGATGTCCGCTTCTGTCTCTAAAAGGATTTTGTTCACCTTGCCCGCGACAGATTCCGAAAAAGAAGACAGGCCAACTTGCTGGCGAATTATCGCATATAGCAAAGCTTTGTTAGCGGTGACCCTCATCTAAGCATCGTCTTCCCTGGGCCTGGAGCCATCGCTGGATGCTGTAGGAGTGTCCGCCTGGGGGGTAGCCCCAGAAGCGTCTTCGTTGTCTCCTACGGCCATATTTTGGGGCAAGATCTGCGCTTCTTCTTCGATCTTTTCAACTTCTTCTTCAAAATCATAGATCGTGAGGCCTTGTTCTTTCATAAGGTCATGAACAGATTGCAAGGAAATCGGCGCCCCAAGCCCTTTCGCCGTCATTATCTTCACAAGGTTATCGCCGGACAGCTCCGAAGAAGTGAAGTCTGTATTCGGGACAACGCGCACCTTTTCTGGGTCAAGGTCCATCCACTTAGCAATATGGCGCAAAGCATTTTGTAGACCAAAGGCCCCGGCCAACGCAACCTCATTCAGTGTAGCAGTCTTAGCCGCAATACGGATGCGGAGGGCTTCACCAGATTCACGCGATGAAGGACCACCGTCCAACATTTTAGCGCCACGGGCCGTAGCGGAGTTGTAGAGATTTTCGAGCGCGACGCGCTGCTCGGGAAGGCCAGTAGAACTCACGCCGATGAACTTTGCGTCTGCGCCTGTAGGCAACGAGATAACGCCATTCGCGCCGACATGCTTCCGGGAATCTGCAGCGTCTGTTGTGGTGCCTATAATCACGAGAGTGTCTTGGCCTTGGAGGAATAGCGATTGTCGATAATCGGCTTCGCTCCGGTATATAAGCATCGCCAAGCGTGCCAGGCCGATTAGGGGAGGTTCTTCTGGCTTGGCCGCTATGTCTCGGGAATTCACGAATGTGAACGGGATCTCATTGAGTTGCCGACCGATGAGCCTGGGTGCTATGAGCTTTTCTTCTGAAAAATCTTCATCTGTGTAAACGCCGAAGCGGTAAGTGGCCTCACCAACATATTCATTTTCAGACAAGTCGCCTAGAACAAGCACGCGATAGCGATCTTTTTTGGTCCATGTGAAATCCGCGTCGCGGACCATGCCAGACTCATCCAATACGACGAGGTTGAGGTGCTCGCGGCCTAGGGTAGCGGTTGCGGTGTCCCAATTTTTGATGGCTTCGGCCCTGTACAAGGCGATGTAAGGGAGCTCACCAACTTTAATGCCAGAATCAAAATCGACGAGGAGCCCTAAACGGCCAGCAATTATCTGTTGCTCATTAATTCTGCGCAGCAGCATTGCGAGGGACTCGCCATTGTCTGTCGCTCTTTCGATCAAGCCGGACATCTTATCCGGAAGTTGGAATTCGGGCGGGTGGTTGTGCATGACCCCTAGCATGGCATGAACGGCTTCGACCACGATGTCGGGGAAGTACGACCTCATCTTGTAGGCATCGTACATAGCAGCCCCAGCCCCACCGACTTGCATGCCGTTCATTATCATGCTAGAAGTGGCGGGCAGATAGGCGATGCCTTTGTCTTTTACAGCCTTTTCGCCTTTGTAGGTGTCCCGCATCAAAGACCAACTGCCGAACAGGTCTGTGTATTCAGGGTGAACAGAACTTAAAGACATCAATACATCCCCACAGAAGTGCCGAATTGCACCACATTGCCGACTTGCCTTACGCGGTACCGGGCTTCATCGGCGATGTGGTCTTCTGCGGTTGAGTCTATATCATCTGGATCTTTATCGCTACGGGGCAAAACGGGGACTGTACGAATAAACTGGTCGCAATTATCAAAAACAAAAAGCCCAGGCTTTTCGCGCCCTGCGGCGGAAGGTTGCGCATTGCTCATCATCTTGCGCATCATCTCCCACCCAGTCTTGCGCGATCCAGACGACTTGTCCGCACGCAGCCACTCCGTGCCCGGCACAACAACCCCCGAAGAGAGCCGAACCCTAGACGCCATATCCAAAGCGATCGACACACCATTAACAACATCAAAGATCGAAGTGTCCGCCGGGCCAGAAAAGATCCTCCGCCCAGGGAATAAAGCCCTTTCGCGTTCTATAATTCCCTTAGAAACATCAACGGCAAGCATCTTAAGGCCACGGTTTGGCTCGCCTGTCCACCCGTACCATTCTTGAATGCGGAAGAGGTCCCCCCGAACTGTTGAGCGGCGAACGCCGTCTGCCCCGACGTAGTCGGAGCCGTCTGATTCCGCCCACCAGCCCACAGAAAACGGCGCAGAAGACCCCCAGTCAAAAGACCTATCAATCCGCCATGTCTTAGGAACATTGAAGCGGGGAACAATGTTGTAGCGTGCGTCCCATACATCATCAAACATGCCGCCAGAAACAATGTCCCATGAGCCTTCTAACCAAGCCGCAAGCTCAGCCGGATTGCGCGCAGATTCTTTAATCTGGGCGATGTAGCGTGGCTGCGCTTTTAGGAGAATTTGGTTTTCATAGATTGTTCCTTTAATTGTGACGCGCATTAAGTGCTCACGGACGACTTGACCCGTCTTAGGGTCTTCGAATTCATACGCCCGGCGGCGAATTATGCCATCTTTCGCGGGCAGCTCAAAGTAGAACTTCACGGCATTGTGGCCGGGGCCATAAGGGTTGGTGGTGGCGCGGATTTTGCGGGGGACAGAAGGGTTAGAAGATCTGCAACACGACATCATGCGCTTATAGCCAGTAAGGTCTGGCCAGTTTGTGAGCTCGTCCCAGCCGATAAAGGGATATTCATGGCCGTGGAAGTTCCAATAATCATCTTCACGATTGAATTGTTGCAAGAAGAGCGTTTCTCCTCCGGCGAAGGTCCAGCATTTGTCTGTGTTGTTCCATCGCGCTGAGGGGAACGCACGCGGGAACCACCGCTTAGACTTCGAAATGAGATCGCGGAGCTGCTTATATGTCTGGCGGAAGATTATGCCTGTCCATTCGGACCCGTACCCCTGGCCTACATGTTGGGCATAGTCCATTAGGATTGTATCGGTCTTGCCGGGGCCCCGCGTGCCATGGTAGAGGATTTCGAAGATGTGAGGATGGCTCAATACGAGCACTTGCGAGCCTGGTTGAGGCTGCCAAGAGACTTCCCCATCATAGGGGCAGCTATCAATCACTTTCGGCCTTAGCTGTAGGGTCTTGGGAGACCGTTTCTTCAGCGTCTTCGACGGGCAATAGCTCTTCGCCGGGGTTTACGGGCCTTGGGACGAGTATGACGCCGCCGGAATGTTCGACGGATTGCTTTTCCACCCAGCCGAACTTTGTCTTTAGGGCGAATTGGACGGAAGATTCCTTGCCTTGCTGCACGAGATTGCGGAGGGCCGCTACCGCTTCGATCCCGAATATCTGCTTTCCATATTCGAGTTCGGCGCGGTAGTGCTTGCGCAAGGAATCTTCCCCGATGTGGAGCAGAGAAGCGATGGTGGCTCTTGGCACGCCGAGAACGATAGCCGTTATGACAAAGTCGCGCTCTTCGTCCGTGGGCTTTATGCCATGGCGCTTTTCGGTGTCTGGGCGGTTTGGGAACTCGGGCGGGGGAGCGCTTTCCAAGATGTTCTTTATATTAACAATGCGAGAGCGCTTCTCAACGCGCTCTTTATCGCAGCACTGTATCAGCCCCATCGGCTTCTTCTTGTTCTTCTGGCCGGGCTTGCGTCCGGGCTTTGAAGGTGTTTTGCGATGGGCTTCGGTTTTCGGGGGCAGGGCGGGGGGTGTTTTGTCTTCCATGTCGGAAATATACCTCGTCGGAAAATGGATGGAAAGGGGAAGGGCAATTTTACGTTTTGTGGGGCGAGGGGATTTGGTCACAGTATCGGATATCGGAATTTTCGCTAGAATCCAAAACTTTTGGAATTTGCTTCCGGCGGCGGGGCGATTTACCCTTACTATTTACCTTCTATATTATATATATTATTATTTAAAATAAGAAAAGTGATCTCAGGGTAGAAGGAGAAGGAG
>JAERIN010000046.1 GCA_016757515.1 Alphaproteobacteria bacterium | reverse complement strand
GCCACTAGAAGGCGCGCGGGTCTATATAGAAGACGCGGACGGAACGCAAGCAACAAACGCGACGACAAACGCGAGTGGCGTTCTTGCCGAGCAGGTTCTCACAAAAGAAACCTATAGGTATTTGGACGGCGACACGCCGACAGCACTAACCCCGCATGTGGTCAAGGTGCGCAAATATGGATATTTATTTACTGAAGTTTCCATCTCTGTGGATGCCAAAATTGAGGGCGTGGACTTTGTTGGTGATAATCCCTTCGTAGTGGCCAATGAGGCCACGGCGGGGGCCTACACAGGTATCACCATCAACGGCGCGGCCAAGACCATCGCGGTATCGGGCGCGCGCACTTTGCAGGAGCTTTACGACTACAGCCAATGGTGGGCGGCGCAGAGCGGGAATATCCAGTACGACGCGCCCCTGTCCACGGCGGACGGCGTGGGGTTTGCCCTAGCCAGCGGGTGGTCCATGTCCGTCACGGGGGCGCTGACAGGCACGGGGACGCTTGCCACCAAGCCCACAGTGGCCAGCGGCGGGTTCTTTGAGGACGCGGACGGGGCGATTTGGGAGGCCGGGGGCGATACAAACAAGGCCGCCGCGTTCTTCGCGCAGGTGGTTAAGACTTCGGACAGTTCGGATATTGAGGGCGCGGTCATCGGCTTTGGTGACAAGGCCACGCAAACGCGCCTGGGGTACAACGCCTCCCTGGCTGTAGATACCTTTGTTACGGACGCGGACGGGGAGGCAGAGGGGTATCTGGCCTATGACCTGGGCGGTACGACTTATGCGGAAAAGGCACTCGTGGTTGGTGAATACAATCACAACTTTCTGGAAATCCCGCAATCCATTGACGGCGCGCCCGTGGGGAGCAGCACCACCCGGCAAGAGTACCGCTTAGGCACAGATGCACAAGTGACAAAGACCAAGGCGGCAGCGGCGGCTATCACAGGCGTGGTGGTGGATGTGCCCACGGATACGATAGACCTGGGCGGGAACACGCTGGCGGACGCCTACGATAGCCTTAAGTACCAGGTGACGGCGGACGCGGACATAGACACGGGCTTGCCGGGGTGCATGTATGCATGCCTTTACGGCCTGCCGCTGACTAAGTCTGGCACTACCTACACGGCCCGGAGCGCCACCACGATTTACCAGGGCGTCACCATCGGCACGGACACCTTCGCGGGCGGCATCGTGGAGTGGGATACGCCGGGCACCTATGCGGGCGGCACCTGGAACGGCAACACCTTCCACTTCACGGCGGCGGGGACGTATGACTTCCGCGCGGCTGGGTTCATCGGGACAGTCGTCCTGACTGCCACAGTGCCGGGGGTCATCGTGCAGGTGGCCCCGAGTGTGAGCTTTGACGACACCGACCCGAACGTCACAGTGGACGCGAGCGTGGGCATCACCATCGCGAACGCCAACCTGATAGACGGATCGCGGGTGCAGCTGTACAACGTCACGCAGGACACGGAGCTGGAGAACACCACCGTCTCCGGCGGCGCGGGGTACAGCTATGTGGCCACGCTGGGCCCGGGGCAGGAGGTGGAGAGCGGGGACACCATCCGGCTTATAGCTGCATACCGCAGCGGCGCTACTTACAAAGAAAATTACCAAGAAACAAACGCCGCGTCTGTAAGCGGCATAAACTTTCTCGGCACGCAAACGGACTGGGAGGCTGCGAACGGGCTTGGCAAGGACGGCTCTCTAGAGACAGAATACATGCCCGATGATCTAAACATCCAAATAGACATCGACTCCCCAGACCAAAACTTCGACGGACGAGGGCTTGTGGCTTTTATCCTGCACAACCAAACAACGGAGGATGGCATAAGGAACTTCTTCGGCGCGCTTAAGTCGGAAGATGCCGCGAATTGGTATGTTGAGGGAGCTCTGGTTGACATGAAGCTAGACAATATTAATTCATACAAAATATACGATAGCTCGGGCATTAGGTTTTACAAAAAGAGTGCTGGGTCGGTTGTGACGCCTGTTGCAGACCCAACATTCGGCGGCGGGGATATTGATATAAACTGGCGTGAGAAGGTCTATGTGTCGGTTGTCACCACCTCAGGCGCTGAAGTCGTGGACGCGGCGGAGGTTGTGGCGGATGTAGCTGACGCCGTCCTGAACGCAGACCCATCAAGCCGGGCGAGCGGCACGGTGGGCGACACCCTCGTGAAGGGCAAGGTCGCGGCCCAGACGGCGGCGGCACTTTCGGCGTGACACTGAAAGCCGGAGTCAACGGGGGTCATCGCCCGTCCTCCCCTTCTCGTTCAACACGGCGTACGCGATTCCCGCTATCCGCCCCAAAGCCCATGTCGGGTCTTTTGGCTCACTTTCCGCCCTTTTATAAATAGCCCCCAAAGCCTTCCGCGCCTCATTAAGTTCGTCACATACTCGGAGCACTTCTTCAGTTCTACGATTTCTTCCTGCGTAGTATCCTCTGCTATATGATTTCTGACAAAGAATCTTACTCATCGCTCGCCCTCCTTCTCACATCTCTCGCAAACATCGGTTGTGCCCCATCCGCCGGGGCGTATGCAGGACACAGACCCGCAGCGTGGGCATGTTGTTATGGGGTAGCTAGTCATCACTCGCCCCCCTTCCGCTCATCCCACTCCGCGAGGACGGCGCGGGTTTCGTCGTACAGCAATGACAAGGCGGACCAGGCCCCGTCCGCGTCGTATTTATCTGGGTTCGGCATGCCCCGCAACGCCTCCACCATTTTCTCTAGGAGGGGGTCTGGGGTGCGGGTGTACTGCACACAGTCATTAGAAAACTTGCTCCTGCCCCAGTACCGAATCTCGCGGACTTGCCTGCTGTTACTGTCCAATTCACGGGCCAGGCCAACCCAAACCCTTTCTGGCATATCAGTCATTTTTGGTCTCCTTTCATTTGTTCATACTCCTTGATAAGAGCGAACGCTGTTTTTAGCCACAAGGTAAATCTAAAACTTGTAAGTCCACGGATGACTTCCATGGCCCTTGGCAACAAAGATGACGGCTCCGGCAGAAAAGTTCCTTCTTTTTGTTTGGCGGCAAGGAATAAGAATACCAAAACGTTTTTCTCTATTATGATATAGTAGTCGTGGTCTTCTGCGTCGTCTAACTCTCGTTCCGCCCTCTCCATGGCTTTTTGAAAGTTCATTTTCACTCTCCTTTCATTTGTTCATACTCCGCGATGACGGCGCGGGCATTGCCGTGAAGCTCGGCCACATCTGTGGTTTGTATCCCGGTGTCAAACCTCTCCCGCGCAAGCCTGTCTAGGACCGGGGCAATTTCACGCAACGCTTCCGCCATGCGCTCCAACATCTCCCGCGCCGCGTCCAGTTCCGAGCGCGGCACATACTCCATCAGGCCCTTGCCCCATGGCCGCCCCATCCATTCCCCGTAGCGCCTTTCTGGGTCTTTGACATCCGGAGGTGTGCGTTCATAGACCCAGATGCCGCCCTTGCACGCGGGCTCCCGCTGCGGCCTAGCGCGTTCTTCTGCGAGGATATTGATGAACTCGATTTCCTGACTTTTCGGCACGGCCCGCACCTCATCAATCGTGGCCAGCTTGGCTGCGATAGCATCCAGCATGGCATCCCGCGCTTTCACCTCTGGCACATGGTGTGAACCCTCGGACTTGAGGCACATTAGGAACTCTTCATCAATCATTTTTGGTCTCCTTTCCATTCGCGCTCTGCGACCTCTTTTGAAACTTGGCCAAGATACCTTTGGAGCGTCTCTATCATGCACTCCTGGACAAACTTCGCGTCCTTTAATTGCGGCACAGGGCCGTATGATATTTCCATCAGGTAGCACTCAAACCCGCGCTCGTCTGTTCCTGTAAGGATTTCAGAGCTTATTCTGATGGTTTCTTTATTTAGTTTCATTTCTCTCTCCTTTCTCCGCGCCTTCGCGCAAAATGGGTGGACGGGTGGCTATCTACACAAGTCCGGCCACATGCATGGCGCGGTATGCCAGGGCGAGGTCGGGGGCGAAGAGGCCAAGGATGGTCTGCGTGGAGAGCAGGGAGCCCGCAGAGAGAATTGCCGTAATCGCCCCTAGGAATGAAACAAAAAACCACCCGAACACGGCAAGGTCGGCGTTAAACGCGTCTGAACGCATCACAGAAAGAAACCGAGACACTGTGAACCTTGTTGACAACACGGCTAAGACAAGCATCGGAACCCCGAACAAAACCGCGCTTAGTGCATCAAGCCACAAGACGGTTGCGGCCACATCCAGTGCATCTGGCGTTGCGGCCTGTATGGCGTCCACCGCCTCGCGCAGCATGGATATGAGTTCTGTTTGTACTTCTTGGGCCATTGTCTTTCTCCTTTTAGGTCAAGCTAAAAACGGGTGGACGGGGGACAGCACTTGGGGGAACCGCCCCCGTCCGTAGGGTAAACATAATCAGAACGGGATATCGTCGTCGTCTTGCGGCGATGGCTTAGCGGCAACCGTCTTCGGCTTAGCCCCCTGTTCCGAACGGCTATCCAGCATCACGAGTGTGGAGTTGAACGGGCGCAGCACCACCTCCGTTGTGTAGCGATCCTGCCCCTGCTGATCCGTCCACTTGCGGGTTTCAAGCTGGCCCTCCAGGTACACCAGAGAGCCCTTCTTGAGGTAGTTCTCCGCAATCGTGACAAGGCCCTGCACGTGAATAGCTATACGGTGCCACTCGGTCTTTTCCTTGCGCTCGCCTGTGGCCTTGTCCTTCCAGTGCTCGGACGTGGCCATGGTAAAGTTGGCAACCTTGTCCCCGCTTTGGAATGTGCGGATATCCGGGGCTTTGCCCAGGTGGCCCATCAGGGTGACTTTGTTGAGTGATGGCATTATAAGCTCCTTTCTTGGTTAAGTAGTGCAGTGTTCTCTTCCTCGTCCAGTCGGTCGCAAAACTCGTCCAGCGCCCGCTCCAGCTTGGCAATCCAGGCGTCGTCACGCTCCACGCGTATGATAGCGGGCTCGTGGTCCGGGTGGTCGCTCATCCAGTCGCACCACTCGCGCTCGGCCAGGAACATCTGCCCCTGCACCTGCGGGAAATAAATCGCCGGGATGCAGTCGCGGGCCAGGTTCTTAATGTGCGTGCTCTCCTGCGGGCATTTTATCTCCAGTACACCGCGCTCGCCCACCAGGCGGTCCGGCGAGGCACCATAGCGCACCGCGTCGTCTGTGAAAACCCCAGCAAGCTCCACCGGCTCATCGGACAGGAGGGCGTAGTAGCTCGCGGCGGGGGCCTCCCGCTTCACGCCATCCTCCATGGCCAGGGACACAAAGCTGGCCGATGGTTGGCCAGTCATGCGCTCGCCCAGGAGTAGGGCCCTGTAGTCCTCCGCTTGGCTAGACGGCTCTCCACGCGATGTCAGGATTTTACCAAAGCACGAGGCAGTCGGTATCCCGCAGCGCAGTGCGTGCCACTCCGGAGAGTTTTGGGGGACGCGGTGGTGCTTCATGCGCTTTTCGCCTCAGCCTTTTTCAAAAGAGTGTTCACCCCATTTGTGACTCTGGTTAACGCAGAAGCGGGTATCTGTTTCAAGTTTTCTGCGCCGTATTCTCCCTTTATCCATTCCCAAAGTTTTTTGTTGTCTTGTTCAGAAAGCTTGTCTATCAAGCCCGCAAGCTGCTTTGCGTCCTCTGTGCTCATCATCACCTCTTTTTGTTGACCGCCGTTGACTGGTTCTGTTCCGCCGCGTGCGTGCGTTTCATCTGCATCCGGCGTGTCGTCCAGGGCAAACAGCCCGCCCAAAGCATACTTGCGGGCGTAGGTGGAGGTCGCGCCGCTCGTCATGGCAGGGTCGGGCGTGCCCTTTTTAGCGAGGGCCTCCTTTGCCGACGCCGAGGCGGAAATGGTGCCGCCCTTGTAGTGCAGGGTGGCCGTTGCCTCAATGTGGACTTGCTGTCCGTGTATCTCCCTGGCCGTGCCTTTGTCGTACACGTAGCCTGTGCATGGCCCCATGGCCATGACCTTATCGGATATGGTTAGGGCCGCACCTTCTGGCAGTATGTCCTTTGCCGCCTTTTGAATGCCCTCCGCAGTGCGGTATTTGCACTCTAGGTGCGGGTTCCACTGGTCTTTCGGGGCCAGCATTTTGCGCTGCATGTAGGATAAAAGATGCAGAACATCCGGGAACTCTTTGGGCTCTACCTGTGCGTCAGTCATAGCGTTTCTCCTTTCCCTTGATTTCCTAATTGCAACCACTCGGTAGTCAGGTCCTGATGCACGGCGCGGACTATGCGGCTATTCGGGCGGGCTATGGCCTCAATCAGGCGCAGGGCTGCAACCTTGCCGTCGTGAACGCCCATGGTGTAAGCGGGGTGGTTAAGCATCGCACGGCTCCCTCGTTGAGAAAATGACAAAAGGCAATGACCCATCTTTTTCTAGTCTTGGCTTGTACCTTGTGACCTTGTCTGGCTTTATCCCGTAGTACTTACAGAAAGCAGCTGCCGAGATAGTCGGGCCAGTGTTCTTTCTTTGCCTTACCCTAAATGTGTGGTTCTTTGGTTCCGGGTCACATTCTAAGAACTTAATACCAACCTCTCCTGTTTCCTTGTCAAAATATAGGAGGCAACTCTTATAGTTCTTAAGGCCCGCCTCTTCCGCGAAAGAGCCGGAGAACGCAATGGCACATTTTGTGTCAAGAGACACAATGGAACCCTTTGAGTATTTCTGTATCGGACCAGTGTATTGCTCAAACATACGGCACCTCCTCAAACTCGTACGCCATCATGCCGCCGTCCGCCTTGCCGGCCGCGCTGCACAGGGCGGCAATGACATCGTTCGCCGGAGTGCCCACGCGGCGCATGGCGGACATGGGCGAGGTATCGTTCGCTGGGCAGGGTGGATAGGTCATGGCGTGGTCTCCTTGTGCTTTTCTAGAATTGCCTTGGCCCGCTTGTGACGCGCCACATCCTCCGGGTCGCCCCATTCGCAGTGACGCTCTATATAATCCAGCGTCCATTGCAGGGCCTCCAGCGCCTCATCACGCTTACCTAAAACGCGCCGGACGGCCTCAACAATCGTCTCTCTATCTCTGGGGCGCACAATGTCCTCAATGGCATCAAGCTGCTTGGCTAGCTTCATTGTGTGCTCTGTGTACCGCTCGGCCTGGTCTTCTAGTGCATCGTCTATATTACCCATCACGCGGCCTCCTCTCCCTGTATGTTGTACGCCATGGCCACAATGGCACCAATGATGGTCTCCGCGTGCCCCAGGGGCAGGCCGCGCTCTTTGGCCATGGCGCGGAACTTGTTCACGACCTCGGTCTCGCGGGCGTGGTCGTATACGGCCAGGCCGATTTTGCGTTTTGCACATCCAATAGACCGGGCATGCTCTTGGCGCATGGCCAGGAGGCGAACGATCTCGGCGTCAATCGTGGATATACAACTCCTTGAGTTAAACAGTGTTTGCCATACTGGATGCAGCAACGCCTCGTCCAGTGTTTTTGGGTCATCTGTCATCACGCGGCCTCCTTTGCGCAAAAGTCTGCGAACTCATCCCGGTCCATCGGCGGAATGCGGTAGGTGAAGGTGTAAAACACTGTGCTGTCATACACGGCGCACAGCGTTGCCACCCCGCCCGGCGAGGGGTATGGGTACCCGGCCTCTGCGGCCTCGTACTCGTCCGCGTCGTAGGCGGCTGTGGCGGCACGGATAGCCTCGTGGATGTCGCTGTATTCGCCCTCCATCCGGTCGCCCACCTTCGGCTCTGGCCAGGCGTCAGAGATAAAATCCCAGGAAAAGTCATCGTCCGCGATATTCGCCCGCTCTGCGTCGCTCCACCGTGCACGCAACACCTTGAACGCCGCGTTGTCGTGCTTCACGCGCAAAGCCCGCTCTTCCTTGCTAAGCCCAAGCCAGGGTGGTGCAGTGCGCGCTTCGGCCAAGCACTCGCCGAGCCTGTCTATGGTCTCCACAATGGAAGTCACAACAGTGCCCTCCCTGCTTCCTCGCGTGCCTCGCGGATTTCGGCCTCTCTCCCGCCGTCCACGGCCAGGGCAAGGCCGTTCAGCGCCCGCTCAAGGTGCGCGATCCGCCTATTGGTCTCGAGTATAATGTCGGCGACCTCTTCCCTGGCCTTTTCCGCCCTGCCCTCGGCCTCCTCCAAAAAATCATACGGGACATAGCGTGCGGGCGCGGGGTAGGGGCAGTCCGGCCATGCCTCTAGCGCGGCTTTGCGGGAGGAGAAGAACGCGCCCCTGTCCCAGCTTGGCTCGTCTGCGAAATCCAGATCAGGCATCAGGTACACATCATCGGGTGGGTTGGTCATGCCGCACCTCCTTTCACCCATCTCTCGCGTTCTGGAGATAACTCTTTCCCCCTGCACACGGCTGTGTGCCAAGCATCTATTTCTCCCCAAGTCCATCTTTCAACCCATTTTCTGGCAAGCGTTTTTGCTTCCACGGACTTAGCTACATTTTCAACAACATCTTCAAAAACTTCCTCTCTGGTCATGCGGCACCTCCTGCCTGCGCAAGCAGCTCGTCCGCACGCCTTTTTGCGCTTTCAAGTAAAAGCCCCTTTGGAAGGCCAGTGAAGGTGTTTCTCTCCAGCTCACTGCACATCAACTCCATCCAAAGGATGGCGGCGCGGCCCCTCTCTTCTGTGTAGGTCATACCGCACCTCCTAACTGCCGGAGGGCGTTCCTAGCTTTCGGCACCAACCGCAAGATGAGGTGGGCCAGGTCGTACCCGGATGACGGGTTGGAGTTCAGGCGTTTGTGCGCGGCCCCCAAAAGGGTTTCTAGGTCCTCAGCGTGGGCAAGCGCGGCCTGTCGTTCGGTGTAAGTCATAGCAGTTCCCCCTGTTCTGTGCCCCGGACGGGGCGGTTGTAGGCTCCTTCAACTCCGTGGGTCCGCCGATTGCCGCTGTGCCTCTCTGGCCTTGGCATCCCGAGCGCGGTGCCCTGGGGTATGTCTCCACTATACGGGGGCTTCTCCCCCATTGCAAGGGGGGTGAGTGAAAAAAGTTTGTTGCCCACATCCGCACAGCGGGGTATAAGGGGGTGCCTGCTCTGCGCTAAAGCGTTGCCTATAGGCGGCGGCCCGAAAGGGTAAAGGATCGGGACTCCGGTCGGCGCATCAGGAACCCTGTGCCCGCCCCCGTGTGGTGGGAATGCATCTCAGGGAAGACCCCACCTTCCCCCGGCAACCGGAGCCGGGACGATGGTGGGAAAAGGTCCCTCCCCGGCGCTTAAGAGGCCAAGGGCATCCAGTCGGGGGGGTCAAAGGGCGGGGGGGCAGAGTTGGAAGGTCCCTCTACGGAGGGTCTAGCCTAACCGGAAGGCGGCTGGATGCTCCCCCCGCCGCTACAGTGCCGGAGTGGCGGAACGGTAGACGCTGCGGACTTAAAATCCGCTCCCGCAAGGGGTGCAGGTTCAAGTCCTGCCTCCGGCACCACTTTAAGAACGGGAGGCGGCGCTGAAGGAAGCGCAGAGTTGTGATCACCCCATAAGGCGCGATGTATGGGCGTAGCGGGCTCTAGGCCGCAAGCCGGTTCAAGCCCGGCCCTCCCGGCCCCCTTGACACACGGGGGGCTCTCCCCCATAATGCGCCAATGCATGACCTGGAAGCGTGGCGAATCGCCAACAACCTGAACAAAACGCAACTCGCGGATGCGCTCGGCGCGACGCCAAAAAGCGTGCGCGATTGGATAAGCGGACGGCACAGGCCAAGCATGTCCTACATGATCCACATCAGAGAGGTGACGGGCGGGGCCGTGACAGCTGATAGCTTTTACAGGAGGGCAAGGAAATGACCGACAACGACACGCCGCCGTGCCCGTTCTGCGGGTTGAAGGAGGACATATACTCCATCATAGACGGCGACTTCGCGGCGATTTGTTGCCTGGGCTGCGGGGCCCGTGGACCATACCAGGAGATTATTAGAGAAACTGCCAAAGGAACACCAATAGAAGACGCAGAGCATGACGCCATCATGCGGGCCGCGTGGGCATGGGCAAGGAGGGCGCGATGAATAAGGTTTTTTCTTGGCTGTTCAGTAAAGTAGAAGCGCTCTTTGATTTTTCTTTCATTGTGTTTGGCATCTTATTGCTTATACAAGGCAGTTATATTGAGTCCTTTCTATGTATCATTATAGCCCGAATGGGCATGAAAGGCGAAGTTGAGCAATCTATTGATAACCATTTAAGGGTTAGCGGCATTCTCTTAGCGGCCATAGCCAAAAAACTAGGCGCGGTAAAGCGAGTGGAGGGGCGCGATGAATAGGCTGACCATCCGCTTGCCGTGGCCCCCTAGGGAGCTTAACCCGAATGCGCGGGTGCACTGGGCCAAAAAAGCCCCCATATCGCGGGGCTACGGCCAATCCGTGTACCTGGTAGCCTACGATGCCTACGGGGCGCAGAAGGCCATTGTACAGCCCCCTGTGCGCGTTGGGCTGTTGTTCTGCAAGCCGAACGGGCGCAAGCGTGACCTGGACAATTTGACGGCCTCTATGAAGGTGGCCCTGGACCAAATCGCCATGGTGATAGGTGTGAACGATCGGGAGTTCACCTATAGCCGGATTGACTGGGGCCCTATTGTGGATGGCGGAGAGGTGCGCGTCACCCTGGAATGGGGGGATACACCATGAGCGGCACACCCTGGACATCAGAAGAAACGGCTCAGGCACAGGCGTGGCGGGCGGAGGGTGTCACCCATCGCGAAATAGGGGAGCGCCTGGGGCGTACACGGGGGGCTGTGAAGGCGCGTTTTAACCTCTTGGACGGGAAGGTCTGGCCCCGGACGCGCAGCCCTGTTGTGCCAGAGGCGCAAGAAGGTATTGCTATGCCCAAAGAGGAGCGCAACTGGCTTGTCTTGCGGTTCCTGGCCAAGCGTCCACGGGGCGTGAAGCTGTCGGAGATCGTGGCAGAGTTCCCGTACTTTTCACGCAAGGCCGTGCTCCAGGTTTTGGGCGTCTTGAAAGCGCGCGCGTATTTGACGTGCCCGCTGAAGACCAGGAAGTACACAATCACGCCATGGGGCCGGGAGCAGCTTGCGGAGCGTGGCTTGCTGGACACGACGCTCCCGGACGGGCGAGAGGCGCAGCGTGCGGCAGTTGTGCAGATGATGCTGGGGAGGGCGGAGGGATGAGTAAGCCGTTCGCCATTGTCACGATCCAAGGCCGTCCGTGCCGCGTGGAGGCCCGCACAAAGGCCAAGCTGGCCGAGGCGCTGCGCAAGTACATCCCCCTGGCTTGGGGTCCGGCGGAGCGCGACGCACTGGAGACCAAGGCAAAGGAGGTGCTGCGGTGAACTTAGATGACCTTAAGGTGGAGAATATAAAAGAACTGACCCCTGATAAGGCGGACCTACTATATCGATCTATGCATGCCATGCTTGCCCCAGAAGAGGACCGCGCATTCCGGCTGGAGAACTGGCCCACCGAACTATGGCTCCTGAAAGAGCAACAGCCGTTTGCCAAAATCCCGATGGAGCGATTCATTGAGTTGCTGGAGCAAAAAGGAGAGAAAGCCGCACACACTTGGCTTATGGATCGGCGTGAGATGCTTGGTCTCGCGACTGGAAAACGCTACTTTATCCGCCTCAACACGCGCTCACCGAAGGACTACACCAAGGGGCGGCCTCTTGCCCCGCGCGAGTTTGCCAAGGCCCTGGCCAACTCCTCGCGCACTTTCGGCGATATGGCTATGCTCTCTTGCGAGGGGGAGCCGTGTTTCCTGTATGTGTTCAAACACGACGAGCGGTGCGGTCAGAATGAGTGGCGTGCCTTTGTGAAGGGTGGGCGCATGATTGCCCTTACGCAGTACACGCCGGGCGGGTTCTCGCCCCTCACCAATGCCTTTGCACGCCATGCCTGGATTGCCATGGAAGAGCTTTTCGGGCGCGTGCATCCGGCATTTGGGCAGCAAGATTATGTTTTTGACGGGTACATCCACAATGGCCGGGCGCACTTCCTGGAGGTCAATCCATACGGCAAGTCTGACCCGTGCTTTTTCTTGTCCTACGAGAATATAGAGGCCCGCCCAGGCCAGGTCGCGTGCCAGGGAATTAGGTATGTTGAGGTGGAGGGCGAGGAGCTGTGAACGTCCCTAAGTACACCATCACAGTCAAGGGCTCCCCGGAGAAGAGAATCCGCAAGCTGGAGGCACTTGCCGCAGAGGCGGGCGCGGCGGGGGATTTTGTGCTGGAGCAAACCCTATTGCAACAGGCGGAGTGGATTTTGCGGGAGGGGCGGAGATGACTAGCGCCGCAACTATGGCAAGCCAGCTTATCACCCGTCGCGGGTGGTGCGTCGCCCGCCTGTTTGACCTATCGTTCGGCAAGCCGTGGAGCACATACCGCGCCTGGCTATGCCGGGACCTGCTTCTGGCAGGGTTTACGGAGCAGGAGGTCATGGACGCCACCGGGCTGTCCATTCACACTGTGGCCCAGGCGAGGCGGCGGTTGCCGGGGGAGATTTCACTGGAGGGGCGCGATTATGTTGCACGATGAGGCCGCCGATATACTCAAGGACCCTATAGTGTTTTTCTCTAAACACTCCCCTGGGAAGCCTGTTCCGCTTTTTGTGAGTGAGTTAGAAAAACACAAAGGCCTATACCACATATTTGATTTTGGTGAGATTGATCTAAAATCGTCTATGCCACTATACGAGACAGGAGCCGAGTTCTGGCGGGAGGGTATTCTTGAGCCGCCATTTGAGCAAGTAATATATTCCTTCAGGTGCGCGAAAGAAAAGCTAAGGATCCTTTTCTCCGTTCATAGGGAGGAGACGGGCGCTTCAATTTTTGTGCATGGTGAACATCCTAATCTTATGTGCGAAGTATCAACATCATTGTGGAAAATGTTAATAGAGAACGGAAATACGGAATCTTTCTTGATTAAGGAGCTTGGGGCAGAAGACAGCCCTCACTTAGACGTGCAGAAAACCGTGTTCTTTGCTTTTTTTCACCTAACCATGCTCTTGTGCACAAAATACATCAAAAAAGAGCGCATAGACCCGCCTACGACCTTAAACAAAAAGCGGGCCAAGAGAGGCAAGCCCCCGCTCCACCCCTACACCATTGTCCGACTTCAAGACAGGCAAAGCGGGGTTGGTGCGGGCCGATGCGGAAGCTCCCCAAGGCCGCACTGGCGTCGCGGCCACATCAGGCGCTTAAGCAACGGCCTGGTCGTGCCCGTGGCTCCATGCCTTGTGTGCGCCGACGGCAGGGTGCTCCCGCCGCAAAAGTATCTTTTGGAGAAGGGCGCAATAGGGGTTTACACAGGGGGCGGGGCGGGGTAGGGT
>JAERIN010000045.1 GCA_016757515.1 Alphaproteobacteria bacterium | reverse complement strand
CCGCCAAGACGCGCGCCCCCCATTCTAACCGCCGCCCGCCACGGAACAGGGGTGCAAGGGCGCGGTGTGTTTTCATCCGCTGCATCTCTGCAAACGGGTCCAGATTGGTGTTGGCGTAGTCCAGGCCCATGATGAGGCCCACGGCCACGCGCCCACCCGCCATGTGGTAAACAAACCCCCCGCCGTAGACTCCCATGCCCAGGGGCCATCCGATGGTGTGCAGCACCTCGCCTGCGCGGTGCTGCGCGGGGTCCACTTCCCACACCTCTTTTATGCCCAGCGCAAAGGTCTGGGGCTGCCGCCCCTCATCTAGGCGGAACCGCGCGATGGCACCCTTGGTCAGAGACCCGCGCGCGCCCTCGGCCAGGACGGTGTGCCGGGCGCGGATGTCGGCCTCGCCCGTGGCCACGCCCACCACACGGTCCCCGTCATGCACCAGATCCCGCCCCGCAAAGCCGGGCAGGATGTCCACTCCCAGAGCCTCGGCTTTTTCGGACAGCCAGCGGGCCAGCGCCCCCAGAGAGACGATCTGGGCACTAGGCGGGTTGTGCATGGGCGGCGGCACAGGCAAGGGCACCGCGTGCCGAGACGACAGGAGCAGGGCAAAGCGGTCGCGCGTGACGGGTGTCCCGCCGGGGAAGGCCTCACCGGGCAGGAGGTCGTCCAGCGCCCGGGTGTCCAGAACCGCGCCGGACAAGAGGTGCGCCCCCACGGCACCGCCCTTTTCCAGCACGGCCACAGACAAGCCTGGCGCGCGCTGCTTCAGGCGCACCGCGCCCGCAAGCCCGGCGGGCCCCGCGCCCACAATCGCTACGTCATAGTCCAAAGTGTCCGCCATGGTTGTATCGCTCCTGATTTTCCTTTATAAGGAACATTTTTCCCGCAATCTATACAAGGAGGTCCTCCATGCCCAAGAAAAGCCAGGAAGCCACGCAACACTTACGCGTAGGGGTAGCGGGTTGCGCGGGGCGCATGGGATCCACAATTGCTGAAATGCTGCGCTCTGGGGCTTTCCCGGACATGGTTCTGGCTGGGGGCTCTATCCTGAAGGGGGACGCCGCGCCGGAGAACATGTTTGTGACCATGGACCCGGCGGATCTGTTCGCCCGCTCGGACGCCGTCATAGACTTCACAACGCCCGAGGCCGGACGGACTCACGCCATGTTGGCCATCCAGGGGCACAAGGTCCTGGTCGTGGGCACGAGTGGCCTGTCTGCGGATGATGAAGATGTGCTGTCCACCGCTGCGGGGGAGGCGCGGGTGGTCTACGCGCCGAATATGAGCCTGGGGGTCAACCTTCTGTTCGCCCTTGCGCAGCGTGCCGCGGCGGTTCTGGGCCCGGACTGGGACGCAGAAATCTTGGATGTTCACCATGCGGGAAAGGTGGATGCGCCTTCGGCGACGTCCTATGCGTTGGCCCAGGCCGTGGCCGACGGAAGGCAGCAGTTCCCCCCGCGCCTTACGCTCGTGCGCAAGGGGCGTACAGGCGCGCGCGAGGCTGGGTCCATAGGCTTCGCCGTGCAGCGGGGGGGAGACGTGGTGGCAGAGAACGCCGTGACCTTTTTTGGGACGGGGGAGCGGCTGGAGTTGGTTCACCGGGCCTGTGATCGGGCGATTTTTGCGCGGGGGGCCCTGGCCGCCGCCCGCTGGGCCGCCGGGCAGCCTCCGGGCCTGTACTCTATGACGGATGTTCTGGGGCTGTGAGGCCGCCCTGGCGCACGCTGTTGTTTTGGCGCTGATCTTGGCGTCTTCCGCTCTGGCGGCATAGCGTGCTAAGATAGACACCATGTCCAAGGAACTGGAGATCCTTGAGGAGAGGTCCCTGTGGCACTGGCGCGACTCCATGCGCGTGGTGCGATTTTTTGGTTTTGACGCCCGTCTCTCGGTCCTCGTGCCCCTGGTCCTCCTCAAGCCGTTTTGGGTTGTAACCTGGGTCATTGTGGCGGCCATGATGGGTGCGTTTTACACCATGGAGCGCTACGGCCTGACGTTTCCTGCCGCTTTGCGGGCCCTTAGAGTTTGGTTCTTGGGCAGACTGCGCCCGGGCTTGCTGCCGCACCGGCACCGCCGCTTTTCTGACTATGGCGCACAATGAGCCAGACTACTGCTGGGCGCTTCCCTTCTTCAGGGCATCAAAGAACCGCACATCCTCAGGAGAGAGGATAAGGCGCTTAGAGGGGTCCGCAAGAGCGGTCCGGTAGGCCTCCATAGACCGCCAGAAGGCGTAAAACTCTGGGTCCTCGTTAAAGGCTGCGGCGTAGATACGCGTCGCCTCCTCGTCCCCCTGGCCACGCAGGACCTGGGCTTTTCTCTCGGCCTCCGCGAGGATGAGCGTCCGCGTTTTGTCCGCCTCCGCCCGAATCTTCAGTGCGGCTTCCTCCCCTTCCGCGCGCGTCTGAGTCGCTTGCTTCTGGAAGGCAGAGCGCATTCTCTGGAGCGTTGATCCCAAGAGCTGGGCGGTCAGGTCAGCACGGACGATCCGCACGTCCACCATCTCCACACCATAGCGGGCAGACGTCATCTGTGCCCCCACGCGGTTGGCTATGGCCTGCATAACCCGCGTGCGCTCTGGGGAAAGCAGAGCCGTCAGAGTCGTGCGGCCCATTTCGGCCCGCATTTCCCCCACGAGGATGTTGGTGAGGGTATTGCGCGCGTTGGCGTCTGTCCTCAAGGTGGACAGGTAGCGCAAGGGGTCCGTGATGCGATAGCGCATAAAGGCGTCTACGAGCAAGGGCTCCTTCCCCCCCTGGGCGGCGTCTGCGGGCGTGGCGGAGGAGGCCGCGATCATGACCTGTTTCGGCGGAGGGTCTACGGCCAGGATGCGGGCGTCAAAGCGCCGGACGGTTTCTATGAAAGGAGTCTTGGTGTGGAGCCCCGGCCCACGGATGGCGCCAATTGGCTGTCCAAAGCGCAGGACAAGGGCCTGTTCGCCCTCGCTCACGATGAACAAGGCTTGGGTGGTCACCAGAAGGGCCGCGAGAAACAGGCCCAGGGCTATGGCTGCCCAGTGTTTGCGCGCTATCATCGGCCCTGCCCCCCTTGCGCTTTGTCCAGGGTGATATATGGCACGGCCCCGCGCCCTGCGCTTCCGTCCAGCACCACTACGTCCGCTCGGCCCAAAACAGCCTCCATCATCTCCATGTAGAGGCGGTCTCGCGTCACCTCTCGCCCCTCCTTATACGCCGTATAGAGCGCCGCAAACCGCGCCGCACCCCCCTTGGCCTCGGCCACCTTGGCCTGCCTATACGCCTGTGCGGCCTGCTCCACCTGCGCGGCCCGACCACGCGCCTCAGGTACAATCTTGTTGCTATAGGCCTGAGCCTGGTTTTGGGCGCTCTCCGCGTCCTGCTTGGCCGACTGCACATCCTGGAAGGCTTCCTGCGCCTCCGCGTGAATCTCGGTTTTGGTGAATTGCACACCGTTCACGGAAATCCCTGCCGCGTAGTCATCCAGGTTTTGTTGAATCACATCCCCTATGGTCTGGGCCACGGCGTCTTGGCTATCCACCAGGGGGTCCATGCGCGTTTGCCCCACGACCTCTCTTAGAGCGCTCTCTGCAACCTTTTTTAGGGTGTCTTGAGGGTCCGCGATTTTGAAGAGGTAGTCATCCACCGCTTTTATGCTCCACTGGACCGTCAAGAAGATGTCAACGAGGTTGCGGTCCGAGGTGAGGATAAGGCTCTCCTCCGGAACGGCCCGGAGCCTGCCCCCCGGGTCCTCTATATAACCGATGCGTAGGTTGCGCGTGGAGACGTCCAGGACGCGCGCGGATTCAATGGGCCAGGGCAGGTGGTAGCCCAGCCCTTGTTCCGTCTGCACGCGGGCCAGGGCCCCGAAGCGCTGGATGACGGCATTCTGAGACGGAGAGACCATGTAAAGCCCGGAAGCGAGCCACAAAAGCACTGCCACGGCCAGGGCGATGAGCAGTATGGACGCAGGGGGCCCTCCCTCCGCGCCATTCCATTGCGCGCGCGCTGCGGCGAGGAGATCTTCCAGGTCTGGCGGCCCGCCGTTGCCGCCCGGTGCGCGGGCCCACGGGCCCTCGTGCACCGGTGAGCCCCAGGGGTTGCGGCGCCCGCCGCGCCGTCTTTTGTCGTTGTCGTCGCCCATAGCGGGGCCAACATAGCGCCCGCGCGAAGGCTTGTCACCCCGGCACGTCTGGAAGGGGCCTATGCCGCGTCCATAAGGGCCCTTGTGTATGGGTGGCGGGGCGCGGACAAGACGTCCGTCGCTGGCCCCTGCTCCACGATGACCCCGTCTTTCATCACGGCCACCCGGTGGGCCACGGCCCGGATGACGGCCAGGTCGTGGGAGATGAAGACATAGGCCAGGCCCTTGTCCGCTTGGAGCCGCCGGAGGAGGGCGATCACCCGGGACTGCACGGACAGGTCCAGGGCGCTGGTCGGCTCGTCCAGGATGAGCACGCGCGGCTCTAGGATAAGCGCGCGGGCGATAGCGATACGTTGCCGTTGCCCGCCGGAGAAGGCGTGGGGATAGCGGTGGTGCGCATCCGGGCCCATCTCCACATCCCGCAGGGCCTGAGAGACGCGCGCCTCCCGCTCCGCGGCGCGCAACCGCGGGGCGTGGACGCGCAGGCCCTCTTGTATAATCCCCCCCACGGTCATCCGGGGGGAGAGCGCGCCATAGGGGTCTTGGAACACGATCTGCGCCCTTGCCCGGAAGGCCCTGCCTGGATTTTGCGGTACCGGCGCGCCCGCGAAGGTGACCTGACCGGAAGACGCCTTGGCCAGGCGTAAGAGGGCCAGGCCCAGCGTAGTCTTGCCGGAGCCGCTCTCGCCCACGATGCCGAGAGTCTGCCCCTCTTGCACAGCGATGTCCGCGCTGTCCACGGCCACGGCCCACTCTTTCGTTCGACCCAAAACAGTCTTGCTGCGCGGGAAGCGTACTACAAGGCCGCGGGTGGACAGGAGGGGCGGGGCCAGTTCCAGACGATAGTGCTGCGTCGTAGTAGGCGTGCTGTCGGACCGCTTTTGCTGCGTTACGTATGTGGGGTGTAGGCCCGCGGCCAGCATAGCCCCACGGCAGGCCGTGTTGTTCTTGTCGTGCCCGGCGGTCAGGGCGACGGAACCCACAGACCGCGCCCAATCTATACGTGCAGCATACAGAAGGCGGGACAAGCCCCGGCGTCTGTAGGGAGCCGCGATATAGCCCTGGCACAGCCGGGGCGTGTCGTCGCCGGGGGGCCAGAACACGCCCCCGATGCCCACAAGGCGCGGGCCGTCGCACAGGCCAAACAGGGGCGCGTCGTCCTGCGCCACGCGGTCCTGCCAATACGTATCGGGCTCCGCAGCCGCTTGCGCGTGCGTCAAGAGGTAAAACGCTGGGTGCGCCGCTAGCGCCTCCAGCCGCATGTCCCTGTATATCTCCCAATCCTGTGGCCCCAGGCGCCGGACGGTGATGCCTTGCGCTCCGCATGGGCCGGGCCCCAGGTCCCGCGCGGCGAGCAATTGCTGCGTGTAGGACTCCCTGGGCGCGGACAGGACCGCCCCCGTGGCTCCCTCCTCCACAACGCGGCCGCCCTGCATGATGGCCACCCGCCCGGCCAGGCGCTCCACGATGCGCAGGTCGTGCGTTATCAGCAGCATGGCCATCCCCAGGCGCTCCCGCAGGCCGCGCAGCAGCGCAACAATCTGGGCCTGCACAGTTACGTCCAGCGCCGTCGTGGGCTCGTCCGCGATGAGGAGTTCCGGCCCCGCCGCGAGGGCCATGGCGATCATCACGCGCTGGCGCTGTCCGCCCGAGAGCGTGTGGGGCAGGGCATCCAGGCGCCCGCGCAGGCCCTCTAGCTCCACCATCTCCAGCAGCTCCAAGACTCGCGTCCGCCGGGCCGCGCCGGTGAGGCCCGCATGGAGGGTCAACACCTCTCCAATCTGCTTTTCCACAGAGTGCAGGGGGTTGAGGGCGCTCAGGGGCTCTTGAAAGACCATCCCCGCGCGGCAGCCCCGGATGCTGCGCAGCACTTTTGCGTCTGCGCCCAGGACCTCCTGACCGTCAAAGCGTACAGAGCCCGCGACCGCCGCACCGGGGGGCAAGAGGCCCAGCGCGGCCAGAGCGACCGTGGTCTTGCCAGACCCGCTTTCCCCCACCAGGGCGAGGGTCTGCCCCTTGTGCAGGTCAAGGGACACGTCCCTGATGGCCTCTACCGGCCCAAAGGCCACGGACAAAGTGCGCAGGGATAGAAGGGCATCCATGGCCTTGGTCTAGCACCACCGCCCCGGTACAGCAAAGACGCTTGCGCGCCCCAAAGGCATCAGCGCGCGGTTCCACCCAGGGGCAGGATGACGTTCGCTGCGCCATTCTCCTCCGGCACGAGCAGGGTCTGCGGCACCTGGGCACCGCCGTGCTTCCAGGCCTCGATCTTGCGCAGCTCTATAATTGCCGGGTTCGCGGCCAGGGCCTGGCCCTCTATGCGTATAGCGTCCGCCCGCCCCTGCGCGGCTGCGGCCTCCCGCGCGGCCTGGGCCTGGCCTTCAAGGCGCTGTTTTTCCACGGAGATCTTGGCCTTTTGGCGCGCGAACTCCTCGGCCTGTATGCCCGCGCGAGCCTGGTTGGCCTCCTCAAACTTGGCCGCCACGCCCCTCTCAAAGTTAAAGTCCAAAAACACCACGGACTCCACGTGGATGGCCTCAGGTATGCCGACCTCTTCGTCGATCGTGCGCTGGAGCTTGTCCTTGGTTTTTGTGCCAATGATGGAGCGCTGGGAGTTGATTTTCAGCGGGTCAATCTGCCGCACCGCGTCCTTATAGGCCTGGACCCCCCGGTCGCTCACAAGGCGGGCGATTGAGGCCATGGACTGATACTTGCGGTGGAGATCCTGGGTGTACTCCGGGTTTGTGGAGGCGCGGATGACGGCCTGGTGGACGGTGTACTGCTGTGCGTTGTTGTCGCGGATTTCGGCTATGCTCTTGCCGTTTGCCGTGGCGACGTACGCCTCGGGCGGCTTCTCGTCGGGGGAGTAGTAGATCTCCAGGTTGCGCAGAGGGATCTCAAAAACCTTGGTCGTGTTGTAGGTCGTGCGCCCCTCGATAACCGGGAACACGTGGTGGAAGCCCGGGCCCACTGTCCCCGTGATGCGGCCCCCGAAGGTTTCCACGGCGTTGTGTCCCTCGGGCACGGTGTAGATGCCGAGCGCGGCATAAATCACAAAGGCAAGGACGGCCAAAGCTGTCAGAGTCAGAGATGTGCGAGGTACATTCATGGAGGAGCCTCCTTTCTGCCCGGGTGGGTCGTCTGCGATAAGAATATCATAGGGCATGGCCCTCTATGTAGCACAAGTCCCCCCGGCGGCAAACACGCCCATGTGGCGACTTCTGTAGTCTTGGGTGTACAGAGGGCAGAAGGCTGCCACATCTTCGGGCTGCGTGTAGCGGACGATGGCTCGCCCGTCCGGGTGCGCGGCGAACCAGGCGGGCAGGTCCCGGTGCCTCACGGAATCCAGGGGTGCGTGGGCACGGGCCAGGAAGCCGATTTCCCCCTGATAGTTGGGCACGAAGGCCCAGGGTCGGCCGGCGCTGCCCGCATACAGTGCCGCAAAGGGCGACAGGTCGTAGCGGTGCAGGACTGTGGGCGCAGCCACGGCGTGGGCTGCAAAAAAGACGGCCGCGGCGGCAAGGGCCGTGCGGCGGGCCGTGGCGAGGGTCATGCCCCCGCGCTCCAGCATGACCGCAGCCTCAACAAGGACTATGGGCAGCAGGGGAAGGATGTAGTGCGGTTGCTTGCCGGCGATGACGCTGAAGGCGATGAGGGCTGGTGCCCAGACGCACAGCGAGAAGCGCCAGGCGTTATGCCGAAGGTCGGGCAGTCTCCGGGACCCACGCCAAAACGCGGGGAACAGGGCCCAGGGCAGGAGGAGCAGGGGCGCGATGGCCAGGTAGAACCACCAGGGCCTAACATGTGCACCACCAAAGCTTCCTCCAATGCGCCCCGCCGTCTGCTCCCACAAAAGCCATGTCGCGAACTGGCCATCTGATGCTGCGGCCAGGACGGGCACCACCCACGCCACCACCACGGCCAGGGCGACAAGCAGGGCCACGCCCGTACCCAGGTAGAACCGGGACAGCGATGCCTCCCCCCGCCACAGGGGGTAGAGCGCCATGGACGGCAGGACAAACAGGAGGGCCACGGGCCCCTTGGTCAGGAGGGCCCCGCCGATGAGGGCCCCCAGGGCAAAGGGCCGCCACGCCCGGGGGCGCTCGGCCTCATCCCACAGCAGGATGTACGCCCCTGCGATGAGGGCTGTGAGCAGCACATCGAACATGAGCAGGGTGCCGTACACCAGGAACGGCACGGAGCTGAGGGTGAGCCAGGGGAGCAGCCCCGCCGCACGTGGGGCCAGGCGGCGCGCGAGGCCTTTCGTGGTCCAGATGAGGGCCGCTGCGGCCAGGAATATGGGCACGAGTGCGGCCCAGCGGTGGACGCCGAACAGACTCCAAGACGCGTTGACGAGCCAGAACAGCACCGGCGGCTTGTGGTGGTATGGCGCGAAGTTGAGCGTAGGCAGGAGCCAGTCGCCCCGGACCCACATTTCCCACGCCACGGTGGCGTAGCGCGTCTCATCAATGGGCAGAAGGGGGCGGAACACCAAAACCGACGCGAACATAACCGCAAGGACGGCGTAGGGTGCCAAAGGACTAAGTCGCGTCATTCAGAAGGCCCTTTCTTGCTCCAGAAGATGAGATACAAGTTGCGGAGGTATATAAACAGGCCCATGGCCTGCCCCGCGATGAACACGGGGTCTTGCCGGTGTATGGCATAGGCCAAGAGGATCACACCGCCCCCTATGCTGAAGTACCAAAATGCCGTGGGGAACACGCTGGCCCGCGCGCGCTCGGACGCCAGCCACTGCACCAGGAAGCGGCAAAAGAACAGCGCCTGGCCCGCAAAGCCCACGGCGACCCAGATGGTGGGGGCGCTTAGCATTCCTGCACTGCCACGGGCGGCAGGGCGCGCCGCGAGAGCCACCACACGCCCAGGACATCAAACACGCCGACCCAAAGCCGGCCCCAAAACCCGTATTTGGACGCCCCCCTTTCGCGCGGGCGGTGAGACACGTCGACTGCCTCCACAGGCACGTGGGCCCGCAGGAGGAGCGCGGGCAGGAACCGGTGCATGTGGTCAAAGTACGGCAGGGCCCGGTACGCCGCCGTGGGGATGAGTTTGAGGGAGCAGCCAGTGTCGCGCACTCCGTCGCGCAGCATGGCCCGCCGCAGAGCGTTGGCAACCTTAGACGACCAGCGGCGCACAAAATTGTCCCGCCGCACGGCGCGCTGGCCCATGACGGCGGCACCAGTGGCCTGATAGTGCTCCCACAGGAGACGAATATCTGCCGGGTCGTTCTGCCCGTCCCCGTCCATGAGGACCAGGACCTCTCCCCGCGCCGCCGCCCCCCCGTGCCAGAACCCCGCGCTCTGCCCGCACCGCCGCGCATGCCTCAGGACCCGCAGGCCAGGGTAGAGCCTCCGGGCCTCGTCCAGGGCCTGGGCCGTGCCGTCCGTGCTCCCGTCGTCCACATAGATGACCTCCGTTATGGGCGCGGTCCCGGCCCCCGCTGCTGCTGCGATCTCGGCCAGGAGAGGGGCGATGGACCCTTCCTCGTTGTACACGGGAACCACGACGCTGATCATGGGCGCACCACCGGGGCGAGGGCCGCGCGGTTTTCCCAGGCCACAACAGCCCAGGAAGCGGCGAGGACAAGGGCCAGGGGGAGGTCGGATGGGCTCTGGAACAGGGCATAGAGGACATACGCCGCCGTGAGGGGCGCAAGCAGGAGGACGCCCAGGGGCAAGAACCGCCGGGCCAGGAGCGCCGCGCCCGCAGCAATTTCCACCCCATAGGCCGTGGGCAGGGGCCAGCGGGCGGCAACAAGGGCCCGCAAGGCGTCTTGCCCTGCGTCTGTGGCGGGCTGCGGAAACGCAAAGAAGTGCGCAAAGCCGTTCAGGCCCACGAGGAGCCAAAACAGGCCAAGTAGGGCAGTTGCGAAAAGGCCGACGACTTTCATGGCCACAGACCATAGCGCCCTCGGGGGGCCCAGACAACCGGCGTTAGGCTTGCAACGCCTTGCCGGCCAGCCACCTCTCCACGACGAGGTTGAGCCAGGTTGTGTCGGGCGTGAAGGCGTTGAAAGGCGTGACGCCGGGCAGGTGCGCGCGGAGGAAGTCGCGCCCCACAGCGTTGTCTGTCACGGGCCCGGCCAGGATGTCCAGGGGCAGGCCCAGGGCCGCACACTCCCGCGCGAGGCCCAGGGCCCCTACGGGGTCGCTCGCGCAGCCGATGTGCAGGCGGACGCAGGCGGAGATTTCCGGGTCTGCGAGGATGGCCGCTACGCCGTAGTGGCCCAAAAGGCCGTCCCCAAACTCCACCATAATCGCGTCCGGGGTGCTGGCAGACCCACTGGAGGCCAGATACGCAAGGCCCCCCCGGGCCATGGCGGCCAGGGGCCCTTTGGCCATGTTAGCGGTGGAGGCGATGCCGCAGTCCATGAAGGACGCCACAGCGTCCACGCCATAGTCCTTCATGCGGTAGAGGTCCCGCCATGCGCCTACTCCCGTCAGCTTTGCGCCAGCCAGGCGCATGCCGATGCGGGTGAGGGTCTTGAGCACGGCGGCAGCGGCGGTTGTCTTTCCGCTGTCCATGGAGGTCCCCGTCACCACTATGAGGGGCGGGCAAGGCCCCAGACGCTCTCTGGGCGCGAATAGTGTTGCCTGCGCTATGTTCAGAGGCTTGCCTTCCCGCTCTATGGCACCCAGGACGCGGATGCGCAGAGGCTCGCCTACCTCGTGCGTGTTAGCCGAGGTGCATTCCCCCGCCACGCCGCCGAGGTTGAGGAGGTGGATGACATCACCTGTCTTCAGGGTCTCCGGCAGGCGGCCCGCAAAGCCCTTCAGGGCCATGCGCTCGCCCAGGGCCACGGCTATGGTGTCTCCCTTTTTCAGTGTGGACAGGCGGCCGCAGGGCAGCTCCAGGGTGTTGTACACCCGCTTGTCTTCCAGGACCTGTGCGGCCAAGACATCCCCCATGGCCGTGCCCACCGTGTCTATCACCGACTCTCTGTGCGAGAGGGCCAGGTTCTTGGTGACGGAGCCGATTTTGTCCAGAGTTATCACGGCGGCGGAGCGTAGCGCTCCCCCCTTTCGGCGTCAATGCGTTCGCCCGGACCCTTTTTGCGTTGCTCTGCCCACCAGGCGGCGGCCAGGAGGGCGCAGATGAGCAGTAGGGCGAGCGCAGGGGACAGGGCCGACCCGATCTTTGAACCAGAGATCCGCGCAAAGGAGGAACCGTCCCCTCCCAGCCAGGTGATGCGCCCGCCACTGCGCTCTACTATGGCGGCCCAGTCCTGCGGAGGCAGGTCAGGGGCCAAGGCACGCCACTCTGGGGGGTCTGCGGATCCGATAACCGCCAGGGCTGGACCCCCCGCGCCGGGAGCCGTGAACGTCCACAGGCCTGCAGAGTCTGTCCGAAAAAAGGCCAGGGGGGCACGACCGGCGGGACGGCGGTCACCATGTGGGCTTATGGCCTCTATGGGTGCCCCAGGGGGGCCGCCCGTGACGATGATCTGTCCTTCTGGGCCGGGCGTGGCTGCCAGGGCCCCCTCCGTCAGAGCGGGGTTACCCAGGGCCCAGCCCGCTATGTGCTGCGCGAGGATGCCAAACGGCCCGCCCCCGGCGTAGCCTCTGCTCCAGGCCCATGCCCCGTCCGTGCCCACCTGCGCCACGCGCCCCTGGCCCCGACGGGTCAGGAGGAGCAGCGGCGAGCCGCTGGCCGTTTTTAGTAGCGCGCGGGAGCCTGGACGGGCTGCCAGGGGCCAGGTGCCGATCCAGGGGCCCCAGGCGCTGCCCATGAGCGGGGCCAATATGGGGTGCGTGGCGGCGTTCGGGACCACCTCTGGCAACACGGGCCCTGGCGTGCGGGGGCCTGCGGGCGCACCGGGCAGGAGGGCGGCGAGCGCTTCTGGGGCTTGCCCCGACACGATGAGTCCGCCCCCGCCCTCCACAAACGCCGCCAGGCGGGCCACCGTCCCAGGGGGCAGGATCTCCGCCGGGCCGGGCCCCCAAGCGTCCAGAACAACCAGGTCAAAACCCGCCAGGCCGCCAGGCCGGAACAGCCGCGCGGACGGGACGGAGGCCAGGGCGAGGGTACCGCGCCTCTCCCCCGACGCCCGGGCCGCACGCGCCTGCGCCGGGGTCCGAAGGAGGGTAAACTGCGTTACGTCTAGTGCTGGGTCCGCGCGCAGCGCCTCACGCCAGGCCCGGGCACCTGGGTGTGCCCGCCCGGTCAAGAGCAGTACCCGTGCCCGTTCCTGCGCGCCCTCCACCACGAACGTCGCCCGCGCCGCCTTTCCCCTGGCCCCTTTTACGGACAGTGCCCACCCATTTGGTCCTGGCCTCAGCGGGGGGAGGAGGAAGGGGCTTGTCACGGCCTGCCCAGAACCGCCGTCTATAGGGGTCAAGACCACAGGCCCGGCGGTGGCCTGAAAGCGCACTTCCGGCGTTGAGCCGGGCGGGGCGCGTGCGGGGGCGTTCAGCACCGTCACCCGCACCTCCGGGGTGCCTGGCGGGGCGGTGAGGGCTATGGAAACGGGGTCTGCGTGCGATCTGGGGGGCGCATCGTGGATATGTCCATCCGTGAGAATCACCACAGGGCCTGTGAGGCCCGCAAGCGCAGGTGCCAGGCGCGTGGCCGTGGCCAGCGGGTCCGCCGGGCCCTCCACAACTGTTTTTGCGGATATCCCGTTCTCCTCCAGCCGGGCCAGGAGGGCCGCCAGCGCCGCCGCCGTGGCCGCACGTGCCGAAGGGCTGCGGTCTACCAGGACGGTCACCGCGCCGCCCCCGCCCCCCCAGGGCAGGCGCGGGCCCGCGAGGAACCCTATGACCACCAGAGCCGCCATAAGGCGCAGTGCGCGGGCCGGGCCGGGCAAAACCGCCAGGGCCAGCGCCGCCGCACCCGCCGCCAGCAGCAAGCCGGGGGACACCAGGGGCGTGAAGGAGGGCATGACACCCCCTTATGCGTAGCTTGCCCGGAAGCTGTCCAGGGGCAGGGCCGCGCGCAGCTCACGCGCCTGGGCGCCATCCAGTGTGGCAAAGGTGTAGGGCCCGTCACGCCGGGCGCGGTCTTCCGCATAGGGATTCGCCATTACCGACATCCCGTGATAGGCCGCGTTCGGGTCTGCCCCGGCCCGGTCCACGGCGACCACAAAAGACTGCGTTTCGTGTGCGCGCGCCCGGACCAGGGCGTTCAGTATCTCGGGCTTGTTCTGTCCCGTCACCCAGTTGCACGGCACCAAGATGAGGTCCGTACCCTTGCAGCGGCGGTATGCCTCAAACAGGCGGGGGAATCGCAGGTCCATGCAGATGGCCAGGCCGCAGCGCCACCCGGCGACCGTGAACACGGCCAGGCCTCCTCCTGGAGCATAGATCTCAGGCTCCGCGCACGAGGTAAACAGGTGCGCCTGCGGCCAGAAAGGCCCCGTCGGAGTCCACCACGACCTGAGTGTTGTAAGGCCTGTCCGGCCCCGCCTCTATCAGGCCCGCCGCAAGGGCAACTTTGTGCCGCGCGGCCATGGTCCGCAGGGCCATGACTGTGGGGCCGTCCAGAGGTTGCGCCAGGGCCACAGCAGAGCTGTCCAGAATATAGCCCGTCAGGCTCAGTTCCGGGAACAGTATAAGGTCCGTGCTTGCCGCGCGGGTCAGGACCTCCGCCACGTGCCGCTCCGTCGCGCCCAGGTTCGCGCCTACGTTCCCCCAGTTTGTGTCATGGGCCACTGTGGCGATGTTGAGGGCTTCAGGCATCCGCCTCCGCTCTTGCCAGGGTGAGGCGAAGGCCGTTCAGGCGCGCCGTCATGATCAGTTGGCACGAGAGGCGGGATGTGTCCTCCTGGTCAAATGCGCCGTCCAGCATCTCTTCTTCCTCATCCGACATGCGGGGCAGGGCGTCCAGCCAGTCCGGATCCACGTAAACGTGACAGGTCGCGCACGCGCACGCCCCCCCGCACTCTGCCTTGATCGGCAGGCCGTGCTCTCGGATGATCTCCATCACGCGCCAGCCCTCCACGGCTTCCAGCACATGCTCCACCCCATGTAGGTCCGTCACATAAATTTCCATCGCTCGTCCTCTTTGTGCATGGCCGCTCCGATACCAACCGCTGCGGCCATAGTTGTCAGAACCAGGCCCGCCACCCCGCGAACCACGAACAGAATGTATGCTAGGGCAACCAGGCCAGGTAGGGCAAGAAGCCGAGCGATGTCTGCCAGGATCAGAGCAAACAAGAAGGGGGGCACCGTTCCCGCAATCCAGACGGCCAGGAGGCAAAGGGAGGAGTGCCCCCCGGCCAGGGCGCGCATGTAAGAACGCAGGGGCCGGCCCAGGGCCGCCGGGACGAAGAGCCAGCCCAGGCGCAGGGTCCATAGGGCCCCGACGAGGAGCAAAATGCTTCCCACAGCCCACGCAAACTGGAGGGCCATGGGCGTATCCGGGTCTGTCAGGTCCGCGGGGAG
>JAERIN010000044.1 GCA_016757515.1 Alphaproteobacteria bacterium | reverse complement strand
GGCCTCGCCCGGCGCGGGCGGGGGGAGGGCGGTCATCAGGGCCTCCAGAACAAAGACGCCCAGGATGCTGAGCAGCACATAGGTCACGGACCCCGCGAGGCGCGCCCGTAGGGCCGTCGGGGTTCGGGCCAGAGCCTCGCGCGGACCTAGGACGGCCAGGCGGGCCAGGGTGGAGGCGGCCCAGCCCTGGGCCGCGCGGGCCGGAAGGCTGACGAGGGCATCCCCCGCCGGCTTATCCAGAACCCCCAGCCAGGCCGAGAGCGCCGTGCAGGCCAGGGTGACCGCGAAGGCCGGGGCCGCCAGCCGGGCCACAAGGTTGCGCTCCGCCCAGGCGGCGCGGTAGCCGCGCTCCACCGCGCGCAGGACAGAGAAACCGGCCATCACCGGCATGAGGGCCCCGTGGCGCGCACAGTGTCAAGACCGCCTCCCGGTCACGTGCCTGTGGGTGAGCCCTCCTACCCCTCGCGTGATGGTGCGGGGGTGGCACCCTCTGAGCGGGGATAGGTCTCCGGGAAACTGGGGGCGTCTAGGCGAGTGGGCTTCACACCACAACCTGTGGTTGTTAGACTTGCCACCACCATGAGTATGAGTAAGAGATTTTTCACCATCATCGTTTATGTTAGGGTGCTAGGGTCACATCAGACAACAGCTGAGGAGTAGAGAGCCATGCCCAAAACTGCAAGTGCGGAGGTGAATGGGACGTGGGAGACGCTGGAGCATATTTCTCAAGATCAACTGGACGCCCTCGTGAATCTCCATGTTCGCTATATAGAAGGTCGCCTGGGCGGACGTCGGATCTTCCTGCGGAACACCAACCTTTCGGGCCTGTCTCTGGCGGGCCAAAACCTGAGGCAGGCCCAGTTCATGGGCTGCACCATGCGGGAAATGAATCTGGCCAAGGCCAACTTTGCCGAGAGCGCCCTGTACGCTTGTGACCTTAGCGGCTCTAACCTCCACAAGGCCTCCTTTCTCCGCGCAGACCTGCGCGGCGCACGGATAGAAAACGCCAATCTGGTTGGCGCAGACCTGGGCCATGCGGACCTGCGAGAGGGCGCTCTGGGCGGGCCAGACGGCAATTTCATAGGCCCACAGGTGGTGAACTTCCAGGGCGCAAACCTGGCTGGCGCACGCTTGGCGGGCTCTATGGCCGCGCGGGCCGATTTCTCAGATGCCATCCTGACGCAGGCAAACATCACCAAAGCAGACTTGCGCGGTGCGCTTTTGTCCGGGGCGGACCTGTCCGGGGCAGATATAGGGGGAGCGGAGCTGGAGGGGGCGGACCTCAAGGCCGCGATCATGACCGGGATAGATCGGGCCGTTCTGGAGGCTGCACATGTGGACGTGGAGTCTTGCGGGGCCATCACAGACGAAACTGTGGGTCTGTCGGTGGCGGATATGGACACACCCTTGGCGCAAGCCGTGACAGCGCACCGCCTATGGGTTGAGACGGCCGGAGCCGAAGGGCGGCAGCTGGACCTTTCTGGGGTGGACATGCGCTTCCTGCGCTCCCTGGACCACGAGAAGATGACAGCCATTCGTGCCAAGGGGACAAAGTTCTTCGGCATGACTCTGACCGCCGTGGAGATGCAAAGCGCGGTGTTGGAAGACTCAGACTTCCGCAATTGCGACATGTCTGCTGCAGACCTGCGAGGCTCCTCCCTGCGTGGCTGCAACTTCTCCCATGCGATCTTGCGCGGTATGAACGGCACACCGCTTCTCTTTGGAGAGGGCGCGGCCACGCGGCGCTTTGCACCTTGTTTGTTTGACGAGACTGTGCTTCGCTACGCAAACCTGACCGGTGCCATGCTCAAGAATGCCTCCTTCCGGGGGGCGGACCTGTCCTACGCAGACCTGCGGGAAGCGGACCTGCGCGCGGCGGACTTCACGGGCGCGATTTTGCACGAGACTCTCCTAGACGGCGCGCAAACGGAGGGCGCAACCTTTGATCGCGCAAATGGCCTTGCCTTCCGCCTCGGGGCCCTTAAAGAACAAGAAGAGGTTTAGTGATATAAGGGAAGCGCAGTGCGCCCCAGAACTCTCATTCGCGCAGGTCAAGCGGCCCTCTTGGCTGAGCGGGCGACCCTGGCCTCATGGCGGGGGGTGGCCCTTGCGGCGGCGATAGCCGGAGTCTGCCTGGCCATAGCCCTTCCCCCGGCCTGGGCGGTCCTGGCCTTTCCCCTCCTGGCGTGGGACCTCGCGCGCGTGCGCTTGCCCGCAGAGGCAGAAGGGGCCCGGCTTGCGGAGCGCCCTGCCTCGCACCGACCGCTGTCTGCCCTGGAGGACCCGCGCGCGGGGGGGGACAGGGCGCTGTGGTCCCTGGCAGTGCAGGACAAACAGGCTGTGGTGGCGGCCCTGCCCCTGCCTTGGCCCCGGCCCACCCTGGCCAGTGCGGACCCGCGCTCCCTTCGCCTGGCCGCAGCCTTGATATTCCTGGCCGGCTCCATCGTGGCCTTGGGGCGGGGAGGGCTTTCAGCAGACAGTGCGCGCGCGCCTGAAAAAGCCGGCGCGCTCGAGGTAGCCCCCCCCGGTGTACCCTTGATCGCCGCACAGGGACAGACACGGCCAAGCACGCCCTCTGCCGGGCTGTCCCCGCAGAGGCAGACTCCAGACGCTGAGCAGATGCAATCCGGAGGCCTAGGCCAGAGGGCCCAGGTCAATGCGGGGGGCGAAAGACCCGCTGCAGCCCCCCGCGAGGCTGGCCATGCGGGGGGTGATAACAAGCAGGGCCAGAAGGGCACCGCCCGTTCTGGGCAGGAAGGACAAAGGCGACCAGCGGAGAGGGGGAATCCGGACAAGGACCGCAAGGGCCAAAGCCCTGTGCCGGTGGAGCGCGCAGCCCTGCGTCGGCCGGGGGAGGCGGGGCTGCAGAGGGCCCCCCCAGCTTATGATCCTCTGGGTCGCCCGGTGGGTCCAGAGCACCTCAGGGAGCACTCCGCAGATGATCGCGCCCTGCCCCGGCCTGCACAGCGGTTGATTCAGACGATAGAAGCCGAGCTGCGCGCCCGCCTGGCGCAAAAGAGCCCGACGGAGGCCGAGCGGGCCTACTACGGCAGGCTACTGGAGGGAGAGGGGCCTTAGGCGCTTTGGCCTTCTAGGCGGCGCGCTAGAGACAGAATGCAGCGTGCCGCCGCCAGGCGGTCTTCAGAGGGCGGCAGATCGGCAAGAGCCACAAGCAAGGAGTCCAGACGCGCGTCCTGTGCGGCGCAGGCAGCGTCGCGGCCAGCGCCTTGTCCGCCCCAGGCCGGACCACGACGGTTGCCCGGTGGGTAGGGCGGCGTGTCGTTGACCAGGCAAGCGGGGTTTGTGTTCTCCAGCGCCACGACACAACGGCGCTGAAGGTCTATGACCATGGCCAAGAGCGTGGGACCAGCCTTTTGTGCGCCAATGTCTCCGAGGGCCTCTATGGCTTCCCGCGCAACCTTTGTCACGCGCCCAAGGTCTGAGCGCCGGTTGAGCGGCGCGGTATAAAGTGCGCGGATGCGGGCCTCTGCCACCCCCTCAGATGGGTTTCCAGGTGCAGCACAAAGGGTGGCAAGCCAAGTGAGCGCCTGGGCCTCTTCTCCGGGAGTCATCTCCACATCGCGCAGTGCATCCTTCATGCCTATAGCCCTATCTGCACGTGTGGCGCGGGTCAAGCTACCCTTCTTCTAGGTGGAGGACGAGGCTAAAGGCGATGAGGAACGTGGCCAGTGCCGGGCTCCAGGCCGCCAGAGCAGGGGGGATTTGCCCCGTGGTGCCCAGGGCCTCTGCGAAGCGGACCGCGAAGAACACGACCAGGCCCCCCACGACACCCACAGCCGCGCGGGCAAGAGCACCCCGGCCGGAGGCAGGGCGGATGAACAGCGCCGCCGAGACCAAGACCATGGCGACCAAGGTTAAGGGCACAGCCAAGAGGGTGTGGAAGCGCACGCGCAAGGCCGAAGCGTCAAAACCCGTAGCTTCCAAAACCCGAATATGCCCTGGCAAGGCCCACAAGGCCATGGATCTCGCGCCGGAGAAGCTCTCGGCCAAGTCCTGCGGTGTAAGGTTTGTGGGCAGAACCCAAGTGGCCTCCTCATGTGGCGCGGTGCTTCCTGTGGCGGCCAAGTTGTGCACGTCTGCGTCGTCTAGGGCCCAGAACCCCGGTGCCAGACGTCCTGTTGGTGCGTCCACTCGCGCGCGCGGCGCATCTTGCAAGTCAAAGAGAAAAACAGTTACGTCCTCCATCTCTCGTCCTCCGGCCCCGATCCGATCTGCGTGGAGAATGGCGTAGCCCTCTCCCGTGGTTTCCTGGCGGAGCCAGAGCCCCTGGGCGAACACAGAGATGGCAGGGCTGGCGTTCTTCAGGTGCTGGGCCTCCAGACGTGCGTACTTCCCCAGAAGGGCCGCAGACAGGGGTCCCAGGGCTCCTATCTGAACAATGCCCAGGGCCAGGGCCACAGCGGTGAGCGGGGCTAGCATTTGCCACAGGGAGAGCCCCCCCGCCCGCATCGCGGTCATTTCGCCGGTGCGCGAAAGAGACCACAAAGTGAACATGGCGGCGGCGAGGACCGCAAAGGGAATGAGAGCCTGGCCCACATCGGGGAGCTTCAAGAGGCCCATCTCCAGCACAAGGGAGGCGGGCAGGTCGTTCTGCCCCCTCGCGCGGCGCAGGAGCTCTACCGTGTCAAAGAGGTACACCAGGGTCCAGAGGCCAAGCAGGACGACGGCCAGGTTGCGCGCATAGAGCCCAAAGAGGTAGGCCCACAGGGTTGTGGCGGGGCGAGGGATCACGGGCGGAGTTTAGGGGGCCGAGCCCTCTCCCTCAAGCGCGGTCCCGGCCCTGTTCAGCCACGCTCTAATCTTCGCGCTTCAAGATCCACAGGGCTGCAAGGCCAGGGGTGAGCGTTGCTGTCCACAGGGCGAGGGGCCCCCAGGGTGGCCCACCCGCAGACTCAGCGGCGGTGAGCACCACCAGAAACACCGCCTGCGTGCTTGCTGTGGCTGCACCGGCCACAACAGACCTTAGGCCCGCTCCGCCCCGCACGGTCTCTCCGCCCATCAGGATCGCCAGCGCCATGAGCACCAGGGAGGCCGGCAAGAGTGGCAGCGCCAGACGCCGATGAACTTCCAAAATGAAAATCCCACGCTGTGCGGCCGCTTTCGTGTCTTGCGGGTCTGGCCAGAGCAGCGTGTGCGCACTTCGCTCTGCAGCCTCTAACCATCTCTCCCCTGTGTCTTGTGCTGGCAGGGCCATGGTGTAGCGGGCAAAGTCCAGGCGGTGGAGAGTCTCTGTGGCGTGGTCGTACTCTTGCCGCGTACCGTTTTCCACCATCATCTCTGCCCCCCCGTCCGGACGTGTGCGCACGACCCCCCGGCGTGCCAAGACCGTGGAGACTGACTTGCCCTTCCTTGCGTCGTGCAGGAGAAGGCCCCGCATCTCTGCCCCCTCCCGCGCACGGGCGTAGAGGGTCAGGCCCGGTGTAGGCATGGTGAACACCCCCTCGCGGAACAGTAGGGCGGGCATCTGGGTCTTGAGTGCGCGCTGTGCCGATTGGAGGTGCGCCATGGACCAGGGAGTCACTTCCAGTGTCATGGCCAGCAGGACCACGCACAGACAAGCCGCAGCCATAACTGCTGGGGCCGCCACGCGCAGGGGGCTCGCCCCCGCAGAGCGGGCCGCTATCAGCTCTTTATCTCCAGCCATGCGGGCATAAACGAACAGGACGGCGAAGGTCAGGGCCAAGGGCCCCATAGCCTCTAGGAAGCGGGGCAGGGCAAGGGCCACAAGCCCCCAGAACACCCCCGCCGAGGCCCCCGCCTCCACGATAAGGTCCAGGAAACGCAGAGACTGTACCAGGGCCATAACTCCCGCCAAGGCTGCGAGAGCAAAGGCCGTTGCCTGTGCCACCTGTGCGAGGATGTAGCGGTCAAAGACGGGGAGCATGGCCAGTTGGGATAGCACGCATCACAGGAGAGGGGGAGGTCTCCCAGGACCTTGCCTTTGCGCGCTCCGGAGCCGTACACTGGGGCATGGACCATTATGCAATTCCTCTGATGAACAATTACACCTACCAGGACCGCACTCTCGTCCGGGGGGAGGGGGCCTGCGTGTGGGACGACGCTGGGCGTGCGTACCTGGACTTTATGGCCGGGGTCGGATCTCTGTCCCTGGGGCACGCCGCGCCCGCAGTCTTAAAGGCCCTGCGAGACCAAGCCCCGCGCCTTATGGCGGTCTCGGGCGCGTTCCACACAGGGCCCCGCACGGACCTGGCCCGCTTCTTGGTGGACCATAGCTTTGCGGACCGCGTGTGCTTTGCGAATTCGGGCACGGAGGCCGTGGAGGCCGCGCTGAAGCTGGCCCGCGCCTGGGCCTATGCGGAAAAGGGGCCAGAGTCGCACACGTTCTTGGCCTTCACCAACGCCTACCACGGGCGCAGCTACGGCGCGGTGTCTGTGACCGAAAAGTCCCAAAAGCACCCGTTTTTCGCGCCCTACCTGCCCGGCGTGCGCTTCGCGCCGTTTAACAACCTGGCGGGCACGGAGGCGATGATCGGCCCGGACGTGGCCGCGATTATTGTGGAGCCGCTGCAGGGCGACGGAGGCCTGATCGCGGCAGAGGCGGAGTTCCTGCGCGGCCTGCGGCACTTGGCCGACCGGCACGACATAGCCCTCATCTTTGACGAGGTGCAGTGCGGCTCTGGCCGGCTGGGGACCCTGTTCGCGTATGAGACCTTCGGCGTGGAGCCAGACATGGTGACCATGTCTAAGGCCATGGGGGGCGGCTACCCCATAGGGGCCCTCCTCGCGCGGGAGCGCTTCGCGCGGCACTTCACGCCCGGCACGCACGGCTCCACCCTCGCTGGCGCGCCGCTGGCCTGCGCTGTGTCCCTGGCCGTGCTGGAGGCCATGGCCGCGCCGGGGCTCCTAAAAAATGTGCGCGACCGTGGCGCACAGCTCCACGCGGGGCTCTCTGCCCTGGTGGAGCGGCACCCTGCCCGGGCCCTTTCCGCCCGGGGGATGGGCCTGATGCAGGGGATAGAGGTCTGCGGGGACGCAAACGCGCTGCGCAGGGCCCTGATGGAGGCCGGGCTTATGGCCACCACGGCGGGCGAGAGCGTCATCCGCCTTTTGCCGCCCCTGACCGTCACGCAGGCAGAGGTGGACGAGGCCCTGGGTATTTTGGACGGCGTCCTGGGCGCCGCAGGCACTCAGACATAACACACGCCCCGGGCGGCGCGCACGATGTCGGCGGCCTGGGGCAGGGCCAGGCGCTCCAGGTTCGCGGCGTACGGCATGGGCACGTCGGCGCCCGTCACGCGCGCCGGAGGCGCGTCCAGGTGGTCAAAGGCCTGCTCCGTCACGAGGGCCGAGATGGCCGCCCCGATGCCCGCGAAGGGCCAGCCCTCCTCCGCGATGACGATGCGGTTGGTCTTGCGCACGCTGGCCAGAATGGCTTCCGTGTCCAGCGGCCGCAGGCTGCGCAGGTTGATGACCTCCGCGCCCACCCCGTCCGCAGCCAGGGCGTCTGCGGCCTCCAGCGCCTTGCCCACCATGATGGAGTGCGCGCAGATGGTCACGTCCGCGCCCGCGCGCTCTACATGCGCCCTACCGATGGGCAGGACGAAGTCCTCGTTCGCCGGAACCTCAAACGCCTGGCCGTACAAAAGCTCGTTCTCTAGCACGACCACCGGGTTCGGGTCCCGTATCGCGGCGCGCAGCAGGCCCTTGGCGTCCGCCGCGCTCCAGGGTGAGACGACTTTTAGGCCTGGCACGTGCGCGTACCACGACGCATAGCACTGGGAGTGCTGCGCGCCCACGCGGGAGGCCGCGCCGTTCGGGCCCCGGAACACGATGGGGCAGCCGAGCTGCCCGCCGGCCATGTAGAGCGTCTTGGCGGCGGAGTTGATGATGTGGTCAATGCCCTGCATGGCGAAGTTCCAGGTCATGAACTCCACAATGGGCCGCAGGCCCGTGAACGCCGCGCCGACGGCCAGGCCCGCAAAGCCGTGCTCCGTGATGGGCGTGTCGATGACGCGCTTTTCGCCGAACTCGGCCAGCATCCCCTGGGAGCATTTGTAGGCGCCCTGGTACTCCGCGACCTCCTCCCCCATCAGGAAGACGTCTTGATTGGCCCGCATCTCCAGAGCCATCGCGTCGCGGATGGCTTCACGGACTGTTTGGGTTTGGGTGGTCATTTTTGCCAACTCTCTTCTGCTTTTTCTATAATAGAAGATTTTATACCTTCTATAAAACGCCTAGACATGACGTATAATTGAAGGGCCGTTTCTTCCTTTATTATTAAATTCTTTGTTCCGCCGTGTGCTATATCATCTCTAATACTTTTGAGCTCTTCCCAAAAAGATGATATTTTTACATTGCTGAAGCCTTCGTATTCCGATATTGGAGCTTTCAATACATTTTTTTCTATTTCTTTCATACTAAGCGAAGATTCCAGAAAAATTTTAAGTTTACCATAATCAAAAACTCTCTTAGCTATAGATCCTTTTATAAATTTATGCAGCCCATCATTATTGTAATAATAATGTATAAAACAAAGAATAGCGTCTTTCACAAAACCCTCGCAGTGCGCATATAAAATAATAATCAAACACCTTAATGCATAATCTTTATCAGGTTTATCTTCTCTAGAAAAATTAAAACACTGTTTTGCCAATAAAATTTCTTTTTCCCGCCACGAAGATATGGCGGTTAATTCATCTGTGAGGCCCTGAACGTTCATACTCTTATTGATTTTTTGAAAAATAATTTTTACCAAATTCTAGCAGTTTCTTGATCCTAAAAGCTGTATTTTTTCCTGCGCCAGAATTTTTTATAAACGCATCCTGTTTATCTATTTCTAATATTTTTTGCTTAATAGCACTCGGAGGAGGTGTGTTTTCTAGATTCTGGGCTATGCCTAGAGCTATAGCTTCAAAGCGCGCATAACTAAAACCATAATTACCTTTGAATGTATCAACTCCCCCTGATTCCATTATAACATCAAATGTATTTCTAAAAATTTCTTCATTTAATTCCTTATCAAAAGAACCATTCCCCCATTGCCCTACAAGACCCATAAGAGCATTCCTAAGATAAGAATCGAGGGTGCGACTTTTTCCGATTTCTCTTGCGTAATCTGATCTAAAAACTAAAAATCGCAATACGGCTTCTTTATCAAATCCAGATTCCTTGCACTTATCTTCGTTTTTCTCGTTAATCCCTATAAGTTTTCTAAAATTTTCATGTTTTGAAAGTTTTTCTATCCATTCATGCATTTTTGGACAATTCCCAGCTAAAATAGCGTCTCTAATCTGTTGTCCAGTTATATTGGTTCCTCCACTATTTAGCCTTTGAAACATTTCAAATTTTACATCTTCGTCTTGCCTAAGAATAATAGACAGTTGTATCCTTGATCTTTTAAAGTCAAGCTGTATTCTACTTGAAAGATCATTCCAAGATTTATTTTCAAAATCTTTAAGATATACCATATCTCCAGTCATTTTTTTAAAATCTTTAGACTTATTTTTATTTTCTTCTCTGAGTTTCCCCATATATTCAAATATTGTCGAAAGCCGTTGTAGTCCATCTACGACATCCCATTTACCATCTTCTAGTTGGCTTACAAAGAACATTGGCAGAGGAAGACCAACAAATACAGACTCTATAAATTTTGACTTTTGCTCAATATCCCATACAAAGAAACGCTGATAAGAAGGATTCAATATTAATTCATTATTCTCATACATGTTTAATGCCTCTCCTATAGACATAGAGTATGAATCTGTTTTTATTTCCCTTCTCGCGCTTTCCAGGGCTTTTTCAAGTTTGTCGTTTTCAGGTAGCATCTCTCATATCCTTCTCAAAAAATTGCAACATTTACAGGGGTAAATCTACTCCCCCACCACCACATCCGTCCACAACTCACCCTCCTCCGGCTCCGGCGAGTCCAGCGCGAACTGGGCCGCAGCGGCGATGATCTCCTTGATTTCCCTCTCCACGGCCTTGAACGCCTCCTCCTCCGCCCCCGCGGCGAGCATGCGCGCCTTCAGGGCTGCGATGGGGTCCCGCTCCGTCCTGTACGTCTTCACCTCCTCCTTGCTCCGGTACTGCGCCGGGTCTGACATGGAGTGGCCTCGGTAGCGGTAGGTCATCACCTCCAGGATAAAGGGTCCGCCAGCACCACGGACGTGCGCCAGGGCCTGGGCCGCCGCGGCGCGCACGTCCAACACGTCCATCCCGTCCACCTGCGCGCCGGGGATGCCATAGCCTTCGCCTCGCTTGTACAGCTCCCCCGCCACGCCGCGGTTCACGGAGGTGCCCATGGCGTACTTGTTGTTCTCAATGACATAGAGCACGGGCAGGCCCCACAGGGCGGCCATGTTGTAGCACTCCGCCACCTGGCCCTGGTTGGCCGCGCCGTCGCCCATGTACGCCACGGCCACGCCCCCGTCGCCGCGGTACTTGTGCGCGAAGGCCAGGCCCGTGCCGATGGACGTGGAGGCCCCGACGATCCCGTGCCCGCCGTAAAACCTATGGTCGCGGGAGAACATATGCATGGAGCCGCCCTTGCCGCGCGAAGAGCCCGTCGCCCGGCCCGTGAGCTCGGCCATGATCTCTCCGGGAGGCATGCCGCAGGCCAGCATGTGCGCGTGGTCGCGGTAGGATGTGACAACGGTGTCCTGCGGCGCTTGCGCCGAGGAGATGCCCGCCACGACGGCCTCTTGCCCTATGTACAGGTGGCAAAAGCCACCGATGTTGCCCATGCCGTAGAGATGCCCGGCCTTCTCCTCAAACCGGCGGATGAGGAGCATAAGGCGCCAGAGCGCGGCCATGTCTTCCAGCGCGGGCAGGGGTACCTTCCGCAGGGCCACGACGTTATTTTTGGGTTTTTCCTTGGGCATCAGACCTCCCCGTCCCTGCACCACCATCGCGCGCGCCGCGCGGCGCAAGCATGGATTTAAAAATGCTGCATAGCCGCCGCGCGGTCAAGACGTTTCCTTACTGCGGCACAACAACGCCCCTGGCTGCGCGGTCAGGGCGCGCCCGTGTTGCAGAACAGCAGGGTCCCTGTGTGAGGCGCCAGGGCGGCCCAGGCGTCCACGGGGCAGGCGTAGGCCGTCAGGGTCCCTGGGTGGTAGGCCATCAGGGCCGTGGGCGGGGGCTGCGGGCCCATCAGGCGGGCGAGGTCGTGGATGCCGGGGTTGTGCGCGACGATAAGCAGGCTGCGCGCGCCCGGGTCCGCCCCCTGCGCGGCGGCCAGGAGCTCTCCCGCGCTCGCGCCGTACAGGCTCTCTGGGTACAGCGCTGCGGCTGCGGCGTCGTCCCCCAGGGCCTGGACCAGGGTCTGGCGCGTCCGCGCGGCGGGGGAGCACAAAACGACCTCCGGCGCACAGCCCTCGTGCCGCATAAAGGCCCCCAGACGCGCCGCCGCCTCCACGCCCCCCGGCGCCAGTTCCCGGTCCGCATCGGTCTGCCCCGGCGCGGCGGGCAGGGTGTGTGCATGGCGGAGGAGGAAGAGGTGTTTCATGCGCTCTATAGAGCATCCCTGCGAATCTCCCGCAACCGGGCTCTAGGGGGGCTATGGCCCCCGGCGCTGGGGGTGTGTACACTCTGCCCCCGCGATGGACGCCATGGCCCTTTTTGTGGGAGTTTCTGCGGGTCTCGCCCTGGGCGCGGCCTTGGGCGCGGCCCTGGGCTGGGCCCTGGGGCGGCAGGGGACCGCCCCCGCAGCGGAGCTGGCCCAGACGCAAGGGGACCTGGCCGCCGCGCGGGAGGAGAAGGCGGCCCTCGCGGCGCAGCTGGAGGCAGAGCGCAAGGCCTGGGAGGCCCAGAGGCAGGAGGACAAGGAGGCCCGCAAGGCGGAGTTTGAGAACCTGGCCAACCGAATTTTTGAGGACAAGCAGGCCAAGGCCAGGCAGGGCATTGAGGCCCTCATCGCCCCGGTGCAGGAGCGCATCCGTGAGGACATAAAGCTGTTCCGCGAGAAGGTGGACCACGCCTTCGGGCAGGAGGCGCGGGACAAGGCCTCCCTAAAGGCGCAGATAGAGCACATCGCCCAGGCGAGCGCGGCCCTGCGCACGCAGGCGGACGACCTGACACGGGCCCTGCAGACGGACCCGAAGGTCCGGGGCAATTGGGGCGAGGTGCAGCTGCACAAGATTTTGGAGGAGTCGGGCTTGCGCCCCGGGCGGGACTACACCCTCCAGGCCTCCGTCACCGGCGCGGACGGGGGGCGGTATAGGCCAGACGCGGTCGTGAACCTGCCCGAGGGGCGGCACATCGTGGTGGACGCCAAGACCCCCCTTGTGCACTTCGCGGCCTACCGCGCGGCGGAGGACGACGCGGCCCGCGCTTTGGCCCTGCGTGCGTTCCTCGCGGGCTTGCGCGAGCGTGTGCGGGGGCTGGGCGACAAGGCCTACCAAGCCTCCCCAGACCTCGCCTCCCCCGACTTTGTGCTCATGTTCGTGCCTATAGAGGGGGCTTACGCCCTGGCCGTGCAGGAGGATCCGGGCCTGTTCCCCTTCGCATGGGAGCGCAAGGTGACCCTGGTCTGCCCCGCAACCCTGTTCGCGGTGCTCAAGACCGTGGAGTCCGTCTGGCGGCTGGAGAGGCAGAACCGCAACACGGCCGAAATCGCCCGCCTGGGCGGGGCCCTGCACGACAAGCTGTCCGGGTTCATGGACAGCATGGGCGGGGTGGATAAGGCCATCACCGCCGCGGGCAAGGCGTATGGCGAGGCGCTGGTCCGCCTCCAGGGGCGCGGGGGGGCCCTGTCCCTGGCCGACCGGATGCGGGCCCTGGGCTTGAAGACCAAGGGCGGGCCCCTCCTACCCTCCCAGGAAGGACCGGATGGTGGCGGCGAAGGCAGCAGCCCAGGTGGTGAGGATGGCCCCGAAGCACACGGCCAGGAGGGCCAGGGAGATGAGGATCTGCGCCGGTAGGGCCAGGAGGAACACCTGCATCTGCGGCATGAGGCGCGTAAGCACCCCCATCCCCGCGTACAAGATGAGCGTGATGGCCAGGAACGGCCCCGCCAGGGCCACCCCCAGGGCAAAAGACGCGGATACTGCGCGGGTGACGGCCTCCGCCATGTCTCCGCTGAGGGGGATCGCCCCCAGGGGGAACAGGCGGTAGCTCTCCAGCACCCCCAGGATGAGGAGGTGGTGCAGGTTGAGGGCGAACAACAGAACAACGCCAGAGATAGACAGGCCCGCGCCCACGACGGAGCCCTGGGACGCCATGGAGGGGTTGAACAGCTGCGCACTGCCCAGGCCGGACTGGATGGCGATGATCATGCCTGCCGTGTCCAGGGCCGCCATGGCGATGCGCCCGACCGTGCCGAACAGGAGGCCCACCACCATTTCTGCGAACAGCAGCGGGAGGATGGCCAGGGGCTCCGCCGGCAGGGCGGCGGGCAGATGCGCCGCGACAAAGGGGAAGAAGGCGGTGGTTAGGGCCAGTGCTATGAGAAGGCGGACCCGCGCCGGGGCGAAGGAGTCCCCCAAGGCGGGCATGATCATCACGGCGCTGCCCACCCGCGCGAAGGCCAGGAGGAACCCCCCCGCGCCCGTGGCCAGTATGGTGTCCAGGCCGTCCATGGACTCCACGCCCTACCCCGCCGCGCGGGCCAAGGCAACCTGCCCTCTTCTGCGGGGGCGCAGTGTTTATAGCATAGGGCAAGGCTTAGATGGGGCTGACACCTGACTTTGGATAAGTTGGGAGTCAGGCATGCACGTAAGGCACTGTAAATTATCGCGATATAAGCAGATCAGGCTCATGGAGCACTTCGTGGCAGGCGCGGCCGGAAAAGTCATCGTCTTCGGCCTCCGCGGGGCGCGGCGGCAAGGTGTACACGGTCACGGTTTCGGACACAAAGCGCGACACGCTAATGCCTGTAATAAAAGAGAAAATCGCGCCAGACAGCGCCGTCTATACAGACGGTCACACCGCCTACGACACCCTGTCGGCCAGCGAATTTCACCACTTTCGTACCAACCACTCCAAGGAATTTGCTCTTAATCACACGCACAATCAACGGGATCGAAAATTTCTGGTCGCAGGCCAAGCGGAATTTGCGGAAATACAACGGGATCGCGCGGCAGAATTTTGAGTTACTCCTAAAAGAGTGCGAGTGGCGGTTCAACGAAGGGGGTCCGAAAGAGCTGCTCGCGGATCTCAAATCGCTGCTCAGAGAGCAAGATTAGGTGTCAATCTCTATAACTATCACCGTCCCGCACCCCCTGCGCACCGGGGCTTTCCCCCGTGTAGGGGGTGGCGCCTAGCCACAGACCACGCGAAATCGTGGAAACTTGGGGGAAGCCCTTTTCTCTTGACCGGCCCAGGCCCGACGCGTAGTGTGCGCCTCGCGCGCGACCGCGTAGCTCAGCCGGTAGAGCAACTGACTTTTAATCAGTAGGTCCAGGGTTCGAATCCCTGCGCGGTCGCCACACCCCCCTTCGCCCTTGTCCGTCTATATTCTCTGTCCTACGAAAAACCCTTGCTCCGCCTGGGTTTTTCCCTACGCCACCGCCCCGGGGGCGTTCACCATTTTTCGTTTACAGCCGCAAAAAAACGGGGTACGATAGTGGGGTAGGGCCGAATACCCCCAAAGGAGATACCCCACTCCGCCACGCGGAAAGCCCCTCACGGACGCGGCGGTGCGGGCGCTAAAGTCCCGGGCCAAGCCGTACAAGGTAAGCGACACCCACGGCCTCTTTGTCCTGGTGACCCCGGCGGAGGCCAAGCTGTG
>JAERIN010000043.1 GCA_016757515.1 Alphaproteobacteria bacterium | reverse complement strand
CCGCCCAAGGGGGGCAGGGGGGGGAGTGTGGGACACCTGCCCGGCCAGGAAATCCTCCACCATGTCCGCATCGGGGCGGTAGCGGCAGATGTCCTCCACCTCCCGCGCCAGGGCGGCCACGATGGCCTCGTCCCCGCTGGCCAGCAGCCGCCCCCACGCCTGGGGCAGGGCGCGCGCCATCTCCCGCCGTCGGGCGCGGCCCTCATAATCGCGCGCCGCATCGCGCTGGGCCTGCCCGCTCGTGGCGGCCTCATAGCCCAGGTAGCGCACCAGCCGCGCGGCGGCCTCCTCGGCGCCTTGCTCCAGCAGGTCAATCTTGTACACCTGCCGGTCGGCGTAGTCCCCCTGGCCCGAGGGCAGGAACACGCTCCAACCCTGCCCGTCGGTCAAGACGGCCAGCGGCGCGCCCTCGTGGAACGCGTATTCAAACAGCTGCCGCTCGTTCCCGTCGCCCTTCCCTATGGGCTTGACCTCTATGAAAATAAGGGGCTTGCGCGCCGGGTGGCACAGGGCGTAGTCCACGCGCCCGCCGCCGGCCTGGCTGTACTCGGGCCACACGATCTGCGGGTCGTAGATGGGCCAGCCCAGGCACTCCAGCACGCGGCGGACGATGCTCTGAGACACCGCGGCTTCGTTCGGGTAGCGCCCGGCGCGGATGCCGGCGCGGATGTCGGCGATGGTCTGGGGCAGGGGCTCCATGCACCCTTGATAGTCCGGGGGTGCCGGGGACCGCAATAGCGCGCCTAGCTTTCGGCCCCCACGATGTGGAGCCCGCCGGGGGGTAGGAGATAGGTGACGCAATCGTCCTGGGGTGATAAGCTCCATTCATGTCTGAGGCGCGCCTAACTTTTGTTTTTGATGGCCCAGCCGTCCAAAACGGCACCATAGACGTGCAGGCTCTAGCTCCCGCCCTTCTGGCCTTGGGAGACCTCATTCAAACTGCAAACGCGGAAATAAACGGCGAAAAAGCCCAAATCTCTGTACGCGTGAACGCAACCGCTCAAGGCTCATTTGAGGTAGACATCCAGCTCTTCCAATCTCTTGCACAAGGTGCACAGGCTCTGTGGGATACGCTTGCGGACAGCAAAGAGGGTCTATCTGCGGCAAACGATTTGGCTGACCTACTGTTTCGTGCAGGGCAAATTGCTGGCCTCTTATATCTTTTGGTTTTTTTAAGGGGCAAGCGCCCAGATAAACGGGAAGAAAGGCCTGATGGATCTGTATCCGTGCACATAGGCGATACTTATATTATTACAAACCCAAAAACCGTCCGTCTAGCCGAGAGCCAGGCTGTGCGGGAGCGCGCACGCCGTGTTGCTAGCGCTCTGGAGAGGGAGGGTATTGAAAAACTTTCCATCAAACGCACAGGACAGGAGACTCTCAACATTACTAAACAGGATGTCCCAGCCTTTGATATTCCAGAACCGGAGGACGAAGAAATACAGGACATAATACGAAGGGCAAATCTGCAAATTGTTTCGCTGAGTTTCAAGGAAGACAACAAATGGCGCGTGACCGAAGGGGCGGAAGTTTTTAGTGTAGACATACAGGATGCGGGCTTTCTGGGCCAGATAGCGCGAGACGAAGTCGCATTTGCAAAGAACGACTATTTGATATGCGAATTGCGCGAGCGTCAGTTCATGACAGCCAAGGGGTTGCGCAAGGAGCAAACCATCGTGCGTGTTGTGGAGCATAAATCTGCAATGCGTCAGCTACGGCTACTATGAAGATTCTGCCGCCCCCACGATCTCCGCCAGGGCATCAAACGCGGCGTTTATGTCGCTGCGCTCTGCGCGGTCTTGCGTCAGGAAGGCTTCCAGGCGCGGGTAGAGCGCGATCGCCTCGTCCACCGCCGGGTCGGACCCCTTCTTGTACGCCCCCAGGCGTATCAGCTCCGCCATGTCCTCGTACGTGGACAGGAGCCGCCGCGCACGGGCCACTGGGGCCCGCCGGTCCTCGGGCAGGACCTCTGGCATCGCGCGCGAGAGGGAGGCCAGGACGTCTATGGCCGGGAAGCGCCCCCGGTCCGCGATCGCCCGGCGCATCACGATGTGCCCGTCCACCAGGCCCCGGACGGCGTCCGCCACGGGCTCGTCCATGTCCCCGCCCTCCACCAGGACGGAGAAAAGGCCGGTGATGGAGCCCCGCGTGCCGGAGGGGCCGGGGCCGGCGCGCTCCAGCAGGCGTGCGAGTTCCCCAAAGGTAGTTGGCGGGTAGCCCTTGGCCGTCGGCGGCTCCCCGGCGGACAGGCCGATCTCCCGCTGGGCCATGGCAAACCGCGTGAGGGAGTCCATAAGGCACAGGACGTCGGTGCCCGCGTCCCGGAAGGACTCAGCGATGGACAGAGTCAGGTAGGCTGCCTGCCGGCGTGCCAGGGCGGGCTCGTCCCCCGTGGCCACGACCACGACGGAGCGGGCCAGGCCGTCTGCGCCCAGATCGTCCTCCAGGAATTCCGCGACCTCCCGCCCACGCTCCCCCACCAGGCCGATGACCGCGACCTCCGCCGCCGTGTACCGCGCCATCATGGACAGGAGGACTGATTTGCCCACGCCGGAGCCGGAGAAGATGCCCAGCCGCTGACCCCGCCGCATGGGGGTGAAGGCGTTCACGGCCCGCGCGCTTGTGTGGGGCGCGGGTCTACATCGCTTCATCGAGGTCCGCCGCTGTGGCTGGCCGGAAAGGGTTGCGTGTGGTTATTGCCATCCCCCAAATTGCTAACCCGCCAATCCGTATATAGAGAGATATGAACCGTGCTAGTGCCCGCACCGGCAAAGATTGTGTGCGCCCGTTGGATCCAGTCCTCTGGGCGTATTTTGACCCCTGCTATTTCAGCAGCGATCTTTTTGTACCAAAAAGCAAAATACTCGTTCCCTTGAAGTGTGGCGTATCCATGCTTTTTCATGAGCCGCGCAAAGGCATTCCAGTTTTCGGGAAACGGCGTACCCTCGGCAATCGGCGTGGGGGGGAGCGTTGTTATCGTGCCTTATAAAAATATCAGACAGAGGGCCTCCTGCGCAAACCAAACCTGCGCGGTCCCTGCAACACGGCGCGGACCTACCCCTCCCGCCCCGTGAAGGCGTCGTTCACCTGCTGCCCCACGCAAATGAAGGTGGTGCGCTTGGATAGCTCCTTGAGCCGCTGCGCCCCCACGTAGGTGCACGCGCTGCGCAGGCCGCCCAGGATGTCTTGCAGCGTGGCGGCCACGTCCCCCCGGCGGGGCACGCGCACGGCCTTGCCCTCGCTCGCGCGGTACTCCGCCACGCCGCCCTTGTGCCGGTCCATGGCGCGGGTGGAGGACATGCCGTGGAAGACGATCTCGCCGTCCACGACGGGCTCCTCGGCCTGGTCGTGCCCGGCCAGCATCCCGCCCAGCATGACGAAGTCCGCCCCCGCGCCGAAGGCCTTGGCCACGTCACCGGGCACGGCGCAGCCCCCGTCCGCGCAGATGAGGCCCTTCAGGCCGTGGGCGGCGTCCGCGCACTCTATGATGGCCGAGAGCTGTGGGTAGCCCACGCCGGTCATGGTGCGGGTGGTGCAGACGCTGCCGGGGCCGATGCCGACCTTCACCACGTCCACGCCCGCGAGGGTGAGCTCCTCCACCATCTCCCCCGTCACGACGTTGCCGGCCATGAGGGTCATGTCGCGCGCCAGGCCCTCCTTCAGGCGGCGGACGGCCTCCACAAACGGCTCGGCGTAGCCGTTGGCCACGTCCAGGCACAGGCGGGTGACGGCCCCCGGGCGGGCGGCGAGGAAGGCCTGCAGCTTGTCCTCATCCTCCTCGGCCAGGCCGATGGAGTACCAGACCTGGGCTGCGGCGGCGGGCTCCGCGTCCCAAAACGCGATCAGGGCGTCCAGGGGATAGTGCTTGTGCAGGGCCACGGTCAGGCCGTTGCCGTCTTCCGCGAAGGCGCGGGCCATGGCGAAGGTCCCCACGCCGTCCATGTTGGCCGCGATGAGGGGCACGCCCGCGAACGCCGCGCCGGAGTGGCGGAAGGTGAAGTTCCGCGCGATGTCCACGTCCCGCCGGCTGGCCAGCGTGGAGCGCTTGGGCCGTATCAGAACGTCCTTGAAGTCCAGCTTTGTGTCCGCCTCTATCCGCACCGCACGGCCCCCCTATGGGTCATAAACAAACTTTTGTATCCCCACGCCATAGGGGCTCTCCAGTTCGGGCACGCGCACGATCACAACGCGAAGGGTGTACCTGTGAGGGTCCCGTATATTGCCGGACTGGTAGGTCAGCACCACGGGTATCTGCACAACCCATGTGTACATCCCGTTCATCGGGCCCTGGCTCTCAATCATCGGGGCCTGGGACGGGACAGTCGTCAAGACCTGGTTGTTTGCCTCCAGGCGGGGGATGAGGTCCGAGGCCTCCAGGCCTTTTGTGAAAGAGTCCCAGCCGGCCTTGGTGAAGTGGCGCTGGGCCTCTTGGAGCCTGCGCCTGTAGTCGTTGTGCCCAAATGTCAGGGCCTCCGAAGCGGCCTGCGCAGCCCAGGAGAGCAGGGCCGCGTCGGACAGATTCGGCTCGTTCAGGGGCATCATCCGGATAAGCCGCCCGTCTTGCGTCGTGGCGAAGTAGATATCCTGGGTTTTTTTGGTCAGGGCGACCGTGGCCAGCGCAACGACAAGGAGGAGGAGGGCCACACCCTGGACCAGGGCGATGCTGAGGAGGGCCCGGTAGCCATCACGGTAGAACGCGTTGCGCAGCAAAACCTGCCCCAGCCCGGCCGTGGCTGGGTCTGGCTTGGCCCGACTCTGCGTGTTTTGTGGCTCATCAGCCATGGTGCGCGCGCCTTTAAAATATTCCGTCTGCGCCACGATAGCCCACCACGCACGCGCTGCGCAACTGCGGCCCCAACATGCCTTCTGTTCATGCGGGAAAAGCTCATGGCGCGGGATCAGGGTCGTCGCACGCCGCCATAAACGCCTCCTGCGCGAGGGCGAGGGTGTCGGCGTTTTCTTTAGGCAGGATTGCCGTTATGACATTAAAAACAAGCCCGCCCCACACGGCATCCGCACGCATAGGGCCCTGCGTGCCCATGTAAACGGCACAAATGGGTGTATTCCACTTATCTCTAAGGCCTGCGCACGCTGTCTCAATAGCGTCCAGGCATTCCCGGCTTACAGAACGGTCCAACCCCAAACGCCCAACCATCCGGGCAAGGGCCAGGCCCAACGTTACATGTGCGTCCACAGGTAAGGGGGGGGGGTTGCCTGTCATGCCGGGCAGGGTAGCGCCGGCGCGCCGTCGTGTCAAGTATTATATAGGGAACGCCCTCAAAAAATCGCCTAGCGCCGCCCGGAGCTTGGCCGCCCCGTCCTCTAGGGCCTTTCCCCAGTCCTGCGCCGCCGCGCCGTCCGCCCCGTCTGATATGTACTTCAGACACGCGAACGGCACGTCCTCCCGCTGGCACACAAGGGCCAGGGCGAAGGCCTCCATGTCCACGATGTCATAGCCCCCCCCCGTGTGCGCGGTCTCAAAGCGGTCCCCCGTGCCGCAGGTGGCCTCTGGTAGGCCCGGCACGGGATGGCCATAGACCAAAGGAACGGGCGTGGCGTCAAAGGGCGTGGCGTGCGGCGCAAAGCCCAGGGGGGTCACGTCCATGTCGCGCTGTACGAAGGCCGTGCAGGCCACGACGGAGCCCGCCGCGTGCACCGCGCTGCCCGCAGAGCCCAGGTTTATGACTACGCCGGGCCGTTCCGCGTCGATGGCCTTGGTCAGGGCGTGGGCGGCGTTCACCTTCCCCACCCCGGTGTGCAGGACGCGATGCGGGGCGAACAGGCCCCGGCTCTCGGATTCTAGCGCGAAGACGATAAGGGGAAGGGTCATGCTTTTTCTGAAAACGCAGAGGCGCAGAGGCGCAGAGGGTCAGGTGCCCGCCACCGATAGGGCCTTGCGCCTAATGCCATGCTATATAATAAAAGACTCTCTTGTTCCTTATAAAAAACAAAATTTATTCTATAAGCTTCTGCTATCCTAACCTAAGAAGTTTTATGCCGCTTTTCTCAAATTCTGATGCGATGCGCTCTGTTACAAAAACATTACATCTTGCTATTTCACAATCTATTATATCTGTATCTTTTATGACAATAAAAGTATCTCTTACAGGTATACATGTATTATCTTTTATTGCAAAAACATTACATCCAAAAAAAATATTGTTAGCCAATAAAGTAGGCCTTTTATTGCCACCAAGAAGAATAATATTTGCTGGTCCAATTATTTCGCACCCATGTATTTTTTTACCTTCAATTGTTCTCTTTATAGGGTGCGCAAGATCGTTAATATTAATCCTTGTGTTCCTAAAATCAGAATCTAAGGGATTGATTCCATGAACTTCGTTTTTCCATTGACGGCTGGCGGATGCCATTATCCAATGTTCCCTGGCTACAGAGACGAGAGACGCGATTAGAGATGCTACCAGCATCGCTAAAAGCGCAGCAAAGAACCATACTATGGGGCCGTAGCCGTCAAGCCAACCAGAGATAGATGCAATTACTGTAGAGACGCCTCCAATAGTCAAGAGTCCGAATACCGGCCAGAGCCATTGCAGGATCGATATAAGTGACCCGAATCGATCAAGGAATTTGTTTATTTTTTCAATCATGTGGCCTCTTCGTGCCTGAAAGGCATAAGCGAGTCAATATTTGTGTTAAGGGAATGGGCGTCACACCAAAGACGGGAAGGGGGCTAGGCGTCATACTGCACCACGCTGCGCGCGCGCATCCCGCGCCAGGCGAAGTCGTTCAGGAAGGTCAGGTCAATCAGCGCCGCGATGGCCGCCACCGCGTACCCCGCCTCGGTCAACAGGTCCGCCGCCGCCGTCAGGGTCCCCCCCGTGGCCACAAGGTCGTCCACCAGGAGGACCCGGCCAGAGCCCGGCTGCACCTCCATGTGCGAGGCCGCGTACTCCAGCGCGTAGCTCGCCCCCACCACGGGCGGGGGGAGCTTGCCGCTCTTGCGGATCATGACCAGGCCCTTGCCCCACCGCTGGGCCAGGGCGCCGGCGAACACAAAGCCCCGCGCGTCCATCCCCGCCACGGCGTCTATGCCCCCCACCTCCGCGTCCGTGAACAGGCCCGCCATGGCGTCCATGGTCTGCGGGAACCGATCGCGCAGGAGGGGGGAGATGTCGCGGAACAAGACCCCCGGCGCGGGGAAGTCCGGGATTTCGGCGATGTGGGCCTTGAGCGGGTGGTCGGTCATACACCCCCGTATACCAGGCCCCGCGTTTTTGTGAAGCCATAAACCGCCCGCGCAGCCTACCGCCACCGCCCGCCGCCACCTGCGGCGCCGGTGGTCTCGGCCCCGCCCTCTGTGAGGGACAGGAGGGAGGCCATGGCCGGCGCGCGTCCCTCCGCGATGTCGTCTATGGCCGCGCGAAACGCGCCCACGACCATGCGGACATACGCCTTGGACCTCTGCCGCCCCTCAATCTTCAGGGCCGCCACCCCTGCGGCCATCATTTCCGGCAGGATTGGGGCAAGGTTCAGGGTCACCGGCTCCTCAAAGGCGTGGTAGCCCCCGGGTTGCTCCGTGCTCACATACCGGCCCTTGCAGGGGGTGGGGTAGCCCGCTGACTGCCCGCAGGCAAAGCAGTCCACCGCAAAGCTGCCCAGGCGCATGGTCATGTCCCCAGCCAGGTTGTGTTCGTAAGAGATGTGAGAGGCCGGGGAGCACGAGCCGTCCATGTTTGTGGACCGGCCCGTGAGGTAGCTGGACATGGCGCAGCGCCCCTCCACCATCAGGCCGTGGTTGCCGAAGAGGAACGCCTCCACCTCGCACGGGATCGCGCGCACCAGGTCCCGTATCTCCCCCGCCGCCAAGATGCGGGGCAGGACCGCGCGGGCGATGCCGAACTCCCGGTGCCACCAGGCGATGGCCTCTGGCGTGCTCGCGGCCGCCTGGACGGAGAGGTGGCGGCGCAGACCCGGATGACGCTCCGCGCAGTACGCGGCCACACCCGGGTCCGCGAGGATCACCGCGTCCACGCCGATGTCCGCGGCCGCGTCCGCAGCCCGCTTCCACAGGTCCATGGCCCCCGCCGGGGGGAAGGTGTTGAGCGTGAGCAGGACCTTCGCGCCGCGCGCGTGCGCAAAGGCCACGGCCTGGCGCAGCTCGGCTTCCGTGAAGTTCAGGCCCGCGAAGTTGCGCGCGTTGGTGGCGTTCTGGAAGCCGCAGTACACCGCGTCCGCGCCCGCCTCCACGGCTGTGCGCAGCGCCGACGGGGTGCCGGCGGGGCAGAGCAGCTCTGGCTTTTTGGTGCGGGCGGGGGTCATGCCCCTACATATAGCCCACTGCGGGCGCTTTGGGCAGAGGGGCCCGCCGCGCCGGGCCATTTAGACTATATCAGAAATATTTGCGCGCGCGGTGCCCCCAGAATGGTATCTGCGCGGCAGCGCGGCGGTATCCCAGCGGTATCTGGGAGGTAGCACTGCGGTGGCACAGCGGTATCACGGCGGTGGCTGGGCGGTGGCCCGGCCCCCCGGCCACACCGCCCGGGCACAGAATGCACGGGGGCTAATCCGCTCGTCGGACAGCGCGGCGCGCAAAACGGCCTCCACCCGCGCGTTGTGGCCGGGGGGCCGGGCCAGCACCCCAGACCTCAACCCGACCGAGCAGCCTGGGGAGGGCGCGGACGACCGCGCCCTGCGGCCCCAGCGCCTGGCCAGAGCCATGCGGTCGGCGGATATGGCGTTATAGCGCCGTGAAACGGGCGTGGAGTTACGCCGCAGTTCCCTTTATATGGTGGATTTGCCCGGCCGATGCGCCGTGCGATTTGCGCTTGAGATATGCCGCATGCATGCAGGCGGCATATCTCGCACCGCTCTTCCTCGGTGATGTGTGAGTATGTCTTTCCCATGGCAATGCCTTGTCGGCCCCGACCAGCCAGCCCATGAAGCCCTGGGTCACGTGGCAGCGGTAGACGACGAGCAGCAGGAGCAGGTGCTCGGCCAGGCCGCCCAGGCTTGGCTCTGCACCCCTGGGCCCGCTTCCAGGGCGGGTGCACGCGGCTGGAAGAACACGGCGGGCGTGACACCGGTGAGCTGCCGGAACTGGCCGCTGTGCATCAGGGCTGAGCTTGTGCAGGGGCCTCCTGTCGTCCCCCATGCCACTGAATCACGGCCGATTCCCCCCGTGAATCCCCTTACGCCGCCCTGCGCACAGACTTTCGCGGTGGGTCTATTTTTTGGTTTGACTATTCTCAGTTTCGCACAGAATCCATCTTCTGTCAACAAAAAATGTGATACAGCGCGGGTTGCCCAGCGGGGCGGGGGCGGGTACAACCACGGCTCACCACGCAGAGATTAAGGAGTACGCGAGATGACCGCTACCGCACAGGCCCGCACCGCAGAGCCGGACTACAAAGTCGCGGACATAACCCTGGCCGACTGGGGCCGCAAGGAGATAACGCTGGCCGAGCACGAGATGCCCGGCCTCATGGCCCTGCGGGCGGAGTACGGCGCGGCGCAGCCGCTCAAGGGCGCGCGCGTGGCGGGGTGCCTGCACATGACCATCCAGACGGCGGTGCTGATCGAGACCCTCACGGCCCTGGGGGCGGAGGTGCGCTGGTCCTCGTGCAACATCTTCTCCACGCAGGACCACGCCGCGGCGGCCTGCGCGGAAAAGGACATCCCCGTCTACGCATGGAAGGGGATGAACGAAAAAGAGTACCGCTGGTGCATCGACCAGACCATCCGGGGCCCCGACGGCTGGACGCCCAACATGGTGCTGGACGACGGGGGCGACCTGACCAAGGTCCTGCACGACGACCACGCGGGGCTGTTTACGGACATCCGGGGCATATCGGAGGAGACCACCACGGGCGTCCTGCGCCTTGCGCAGATGGAGGCCGCGGGCACCCTGCTGGCCCCGGCGATCAACGTGAACGACAGCGTGACCAAGTCCAAGTTTGACAACAAGTACGGCTGCCGGGAGAGCCTGGTGGACGGCATCCGCCGCGCCACAGACGTTATGTTTGCGGGCAAGGTCGCCGTCGTGGCGGGCTTTGGGGACGTGGGCAAGGGCTCCGCCGATTCGCTCCGCTCCGCCGGCGCGCGTGTGCTGGTCACCGAAATTGACCCCATCTGCGCCCTCCAGGCCGCCATGGAGGGGTACGAGGTCGTCACCATGGAGGACGCCGCCCCCCGCGCGGACATCGTCGTCACGGCTACAGGGAACAAGGACGTCGTCACCCTGGACCACATGCGCGCGCTGAAGGACGGGGCCATAGTGTGCAACATCGGGCACTTTGACAACGAGATACAGGTGGACGCGCTGCGGAACATGCAGTGGACCGCTATCAAGCCGCAGGTGGACATGGTGACCTTCCCCGACGGGAAGCGGATGCTCCTCCTGGCCGAGGGGCGGTTGGTGAACCTGGGCTGCGGCACCGGGCACCCCAGCTTTGTGATGAGCGCGTCCTTCACCAACCAGGTCCTGGCGCAGATAGAGCTGTGGAATAACCACGGCGCGTACGAGAACAAGGTCTATGTCCTGCCCAAGCACCTGGACGAGAAGGTCGCCGCGCTGCACCTGGACAAGCTGGGCGCAAAGCTGTCCACCCTCACGCCAGACCAGGCGGCGTACATAGGCGTGGAGACCAAGGGGCCCTTTAAGAGCGAGGGGTATCGGTATTAGTCCTTATCTTGTGGGTTTGTTTCCGATTCCCAGAGGCATCGATCGGTCCGGGAGGCCACAGCTTATGCTGCTTGTATAACGGTAGCAGCAGCTTTCCGCATAATGATCGCTCATTATCTGCTCTAGTTGTTCAGATATGCGCCGCAGCTCGCCCGTGGCCACCTCTGGGGTCAAGGTGCCGTCCGGCCTAGATAGATCGTCGAGAACCATCTGCGCCTCTTCCCAAAGATTGGCCATGGCCTGCTCAGGCTCTGTGGGTGGGGGGTTTGCCGTGCACCGTGCCTCCCGCGCCGCGCCTATGCGTGCGTTTACGGCCCTCATTCTTTGGTCAAGCACTTCGCCCGCAGCCTCGAATCTGGCTGTCAGTTCGTCGTATCCGGTGTCCCAGAAGCGCTGCACGCCAAGCGCGTCCCTGCGCGCGGTCCATTGTTCATAGAGGGCAGCTACTTTGTCCATCTGCTCGGCCAGTCCAGGAAATCTGGCGCGCATATCGGAGTTTTGCATCATAACATCAAGGCTGTATACGCCCGGTTCACATCCCGGGATAACATCATCGGGATTGCCTGGGTCTGGTGTGTCCCTGTCTATTTCTGGGGGCGGTTCCGCCGCCGGGGCTGGAGCAGCCTAGGCGGGAGCCACGGAGAGCGCAGCAACAGGGGCCCCGAATCCGCAGACCATACTTCCACCTGCTGCCTCTCGCGCCATTGCCAGACGAGTCTGATCCTGTGCACCAAACCCCCGAAAATGTGTTTCTGTTTCAGCCATGCTCCCTCCTTCGTGGTTGATGTTTCTTGGTGATTCTGGGCCTTACACCTCCATTATCCATAAATTTTTCAAGGCGCGCAAGTTTCTGTGGAGATGGCCGCACAAGCGATCGGTGCTTCCCTGCGCTCCCCGCCGCGTGGTACTCTGAAAAGGATGGCACTCGACTCCCGCAAGTATGAGCACAAGCACGAGAAGATATTACGGGACATCCGCCCGTTTTATCAGCGCATCGGCGACCGCTTCATCCAGGACAAGTTCTCTGCGGCCCTGTTCCTCATCGCCGCCGCCTCCCTCCACCTAGAGCCCTACATGGCCTCTTTCGCCTGGGTGACGGCCTTTGGCGACCTACTGATGGTCTTTGCCCTTCTGTACTTCTGGTGGCTCGCCACGCGGGGGCGGGAGCTGGCCTTCAAGCTGCCCATGGGGGCGATCTGGAAGGACAAGAACAACGAGGGGCCGGGGCTCAGCGGCAAGGCGGAGGGCATTCTCTACCTGGGCAACGTAAAGGACACGAAAGAGGAGGTGTGGTTCACCAACGCCGACGCGCGGACGCACGTGCTCTACCTAGGCACCACCGGGTCTGGTAAGACCGTGGGCCTGACCTCCATCGCCGCAAACGCCCTCGCCTGGGGCTCTGGCTTTGTGTACATAGACGGGAAGGCCGACACGGACCTGTGGTCCTCCCTCTCGGCCCTGGTGCGGCGGTTCGGGAGGGACGACGACCTGCTGGTTTTGAACTATATGACGGGGAACGTGGACTCCGGGAGCGTGAAGCCCCCCTCCAACACCATGAACCCGTTCGCCTCGGGCTCCGCCTCTTACCTTGTGAACATGCTGGTCTCCCTCATGCCAGAGCCGCAGGGGGACAACGCCATGTGGCAGGAGCGGGCTGTGGCCCTCATCAGCGCCATGATGCCCGCCATGACCTGGAAGCGGGACAACCAGGACATGCCCCTGTCTGTGCGCACCATCCGCAACAGCCTCTCCCTCCCGCAGGTCATCAAGCTCGCGCGCGACCCGGCCATACCGGCGCACATCAAAGAGAGTCTGAATGGGTACCTGGACACCCTGCCGGGGTATGTGGAGGCCGCGTACGACGACGAGGGCAAGCCTAAGCCCCCCGCAGCCGGGCAGCCGGCGTATGACACCACAACAGCGGGGCAGCAGCATGGGTACCTTGCCATGCAGTTCACCCGCTCTTTGCAGTCCCTGGGGGACGACTATGGCTATATCTTTGACACCCAGGCCGCGGACATTGACATGGTGGACGTGGTCTTGAACCGCAGGATCTTGGTTGTCCTTATCCCCGCGCTGGAGAAGTCCAATCAAGAGATCGCCAACCTGGGGAAGATCGTGGCCGCGACCATAAAGGGCATGATGGGCTCCACCCTGGGTGCGACGCTCGAGGGCGAGAGCACTGCCGTTATTGAGAACAAGCCCACGCACTCCTCCACACCCTTTATCACCATCTTTGACGAGGTCGGGTACTACACCGCCGAGGGCATGGCCGTCATGGCCGCGCAGGCCCGGTCTCTGGGCTTTTGCCTTGTGTTCTCTGGCCAAGACCTGCCAGCGATGCAAAAGCGCGTGAAGGAGGAGGCCAACTCCATCGTGGCCAACTGCAACATCAAGATATTCGGGAAGCTGGAAGACCCGACAGAGACCAAGGACTTCTTTGAGAAGACCGTGGGCCAGGCCTACGTGACGGAGGTCTCTAACTATGAGCAAAAAGGCATTGGCAGCTCCTACTTCGACACGGGGCAGTCTGGTGTGCAAGAGCGCGCCCGGGCCAGCTACTCCGGCCTGCGGGACCTGAAGCAGGGGGAAAGCGTCTTGACCTTCGGCAAGGAGGTCATGGACTGCAAGATGTTCTACGCCAACCCGGGCAAGGCCAAGGCCATGCGCGTGACGCGCTTTATGTCCCTGCCAGAGCCGGACAAGACCCTTACAAAGCACGCCGGAGCCATCACCGCGCTGCGGGACCTCATGGTGTCCAAGAGCTGGACCGCAGAGCGGGCGGATGTGGCGGCCCCCGTGCCGATGGAGGTCAAGGCTATGCTGAAGGGGCTGAAGGCCGGGCGCCTGGCCAAGGCCAACCCCATAGACGCGGGCGTCGCGGCCCTGACCTCCGTCCTGGCCCTGGACGGGCCCATCAAGCTCCCGCCAGCCAAACCTCCGCCCGCGCCCAAGGCCCAAGCCAAGCCACGCGCAGAGGCAAAGCCGGCCCCGCCGCCGTCCGCCCCCGCGCCGGTGGAGCAGGGCAAACGCGCCCTGCCGCAGTCCGTGGAGGACATCCTGACCGCCGCCGCCGCGCAGGTCCGCTCCACCCTGTTCGGGCAGCGGGAAGCGCAGACGGAGCAAAAAACCCCCGCAGGCCGCGCAGAGGAATAGGCTATGGAGGAGGTGGAGGCCCTGCGCGCCCGAATAGAGGCCGGCAAAGCCTGGGGGGCCTCTGCGCGCGCGCTCTTGGCGCTCACCGCCTTGGTCCCCGCCGTGGCCTGTGACATCTCCACCCTCACTCTGGGCTGGGCCAAGCGCGCCCGGCTCGCGCAGGTCTGCCGGTGCTGACCTGCGTTGTTTTCTGGGGGGCTGTGTGCAACATTCGGCACCGCCATGGCCGATTACCCCGTCTTCCTGCCCCGCACGGACTTCCCCATGCGCGGTGACCTGCCCGCGCGTGAGCCGGAGATCTTGGCGCGGTGGGACGCCATGGGCCTGTACGATAAGGTCCGCACCGCGTCCGCAGGCCGCCCGCGCTGGGTGCTCCACTGGGGCCCCCCATACGCGAACGGGCACATCCACATCGGCCACGCGTTCACCAAATCGCTCAAGGACACCGTGAACCGGAGCATGCAGATGGCCGGGCGCGATGCGCCGCTCGTGCCCGGGTGGGACTGCCACGGCCTGCCGATTGAGTGGAAGGTAGAGGAAGCCTGGCGCGCGCAGGGGCGGGACAAGGACGCGGACCCCCTGGCCTTTCGCGCCGCGTGCCGGGACTTCGCCGCTGGCTGGGTGGCCGCGCAGCGGGGCGAGATGCGCCGCCTGGGCGTCCTCGCGGACTGGGACAACGCCTACCTGACCATGGACCCGGCCAACGAGGCCGCGATCTTGGAGGAGATTTATAAGGTTGCGGACGCGGGCCTTTTGTACCGGGGCGAGAAGCCCGTCATGTGGTCCTCGGTGGAAAAGACCGCCCTGGCTGAGGCGGAGGTGGAGTATAAGGAGCACAAGTCCACGGCCGTGTGGGTGAAGTTCCCCATCGTAAAGGCCGCCGACCCGGATTTGATAGGGGCCAACATCGTCATCTGGACGACCACCCCGTGGACCATCCCAGGCAATAGGGCGGTGGCGTTCAACCCGGACCTGCCCTATGCGCTCTATGAGACCGAGGACGGCGCGCGCC
>JAERIN010000042.1 GCA_016757515.1 Alphaproteobacteria bacterium | reverse complement strand
GCCGACCGCTCCCCCCCCGGCACCCGTTCCCGCGCCCACAGCGCCCGTAAAGATCCACAAGGAAGAGCCCGTACCCGAAGACGTGGCGGAAGAGGGGGACAACGGGCCTGAGGCAGCCGACCGCTCCCCCCCCGGCACCCCTGTTGTCCTCTTGGAAGAGGTGGAGCGCGCCCAGAAGCGCGCCCAGAAAGGCCAAAGCGTGCCCCCGCAGGAGACGATCATCACGGCCCTGCCCGTTTCTGTAAGCTCTGAGCCCGCGCCAGACCCGCGCGCCGTCACAGACCCCCCGCTCAACCTCACCATGGACCGGAGCGAGGTCTTGCGCATCCCGCGCCCTGCGTCCAGCGTTCTAGTGGGCAACCCGGCCCACATCGGGGTCCTGGTGGACGACGCGCGCACGCTCATCGTAGTCCCCCGCGCCCCTGGGGCGACCTTCCTGACCGTTTTAGACGCAGCAAAGAACATTGTCGTCCAGCGCCATGTGATTGTGGCCGCGCCCGGCAAGCCCTATATCCGTGTGCGCAAGACCTGCGCCGGAGGTGCCGAGGGCTGCGAGCCGGTGAAGGCGTATTACTGTCCCGGCATGTGTCATGAGATTGAGATCACGGAGGCGCAGGGCGGTAGCGCGGGTGCAGCGCCGGAAGAGTCACAGATGGATACCGTGGTCTTGCCGCCAGAGCTGATGGGAGGTCCGCGATGAAACTGGGAGCATCTTTTCTTGTCGGTGCCGCCGTTCTGTGCCTTGCGGCGTGCCAGGGGATGGGGTCCAAGGCCCCAGAGAGAGACATAGACGCGGCTCTCCAGCGCGCGCAGGCGCAGGCCCTGGCGGCAAGCGGGCAAGAGGCCCTGGCCGCTGTGCTGCCCCTGGAACGGGCGTACAGCGCCAAGCCCGGACCGGCCACAGCCCTGCCGCTATCCGCTGGGTTGCGCCGTGCGGGGTACGCCAACCGCGCAGCCGTGGTTATCGCCCCCTACGCCCAGAAGGCCGGCGCTGCGCCCGCCCTCAAGGTTGAGTTTGCCGCCGTTCAGCTGGAGATAGGCCGCTACCTCGCCGCAGAGGAGTCCGCCGTGGCCGCCATTAAGGCCGATCCCCACGGGGCCTATGCGGCGTACCACCTCCTGGGCCTTGCTCTGGAGGCGCAAGGCAGGCATCCAGAGGCCGAGCGGGCCTTTGTGAAGGCCGTGAATCTGTGGCAGGGAGACGTGAGCATACCCCTGAACAACCTGGGCCTGAACCTGTTGGCGCAAAAGCGCCTGAAAGAGGCCGAGTCCGCTCTGTCCAAAGCCGCCGCCATGGCCCCGGGCAGGCCCGAGATCCAGCGCAACCTTAGCATCGTCAGATCCCTGCGCAGGCAGGCTTAGTCCAGCATTTTGTAGTAGTGGTGCCCGGGGACGAGCGCCCCGTCTACCCTGGCGTGCGCCGGGTTTGTACCGAAGCGGGTGAAGCCCAGGCTTTCATAGAGCCGTATGGCCTCTCCTTGCGTTGCCCGGATAGAAAGGGTCAAAACGCACGCGCCGGCCTCCCGCGCCACCGTCTCCGCCTCATCCAAGAGGGCGTGGGCAAGGCCCCGCCCCCGGGCCCAAGGGGCCACAAAGTGAGTCACAATCTGGGCGCTGTGGGCCTGGGCCTCGTTGTTCGGCGGTGGGAGCACGACCTGGGCTGAGCCGCACACAACCCCGTCCAGACGGGCGACCAAGAGGGTCCGTGCGGGCATGGTGACAACCCCTTGCCAGAACCGCTCCAGCACCTCTATCGGCGGGACGGCCAGCCAGCCAAAGCCCCCGCCAGAGTTAATCGCCCCCTCCGTCGCGTCGCACAGATCGTGCAAATCCCCCGCAGTCAGGGGCTCTAAAACGCGCTCCACCCCCGTATGGGGCGGCAGTGCGGCCAGGGGCATGGGGGTCATTGGGCTCATGGGGCGCAACCTTTCTTCTAGGGCCGCCAACGGACAAAGTTCTCCAAAAGGGCCAGCCCCGCACGCTGGCTCTTCTCCGGGTGGAACTGCACACCGGCCATATTATCCCGCGCAACGGCACAGGCGAAAGGCAATCCGTGTTCTGACTTGGCCAGAACGTGCGCCCCATCTTCACACTCTACCACAAAAGAATGAACAAAGTAGAAATGCTTCCCGCTCTGCAACCCGCGGAAGAGTGGGTGCCACGTGCCGGCGGCGGTCAAGTGGGCCTCGTTCCACCCCATGTGGGGGATGCGCGGCAGCCCAGAGGGCGCAAGAACAGCGCCCCCACCGCCGATGGCGGCCACCTTCTGGGGCTGTGCCTCGTGCTGGTCTATCAGGCCACGCAGGGGCACCACGCGCCCCGGTATCCACCCCAGGCCGGCGCAGTGCCCGTGCTCCAGCCCCTCATCGGCCATGAGCTGCATCCCCACGCATATGCCCAGGAAGGGCACGCCCCCGCGCCGAACCTGGACTTCCAGGGTTTCCAGCATCCCCGGTGTCTCGCGCAGGGCCGCCATGCACGCCCCGAAGGACCCCTGTCCAGGCAAGACAATCCGTACGGCCTTGGCCACCTCCTCGGGCCGGCTCGTGACGCGGACAGCCAGAGACAGGCCCGTAGAGGCCACGGCCCATTGCAGCGCCCGCGCCGCAGAGCGCAAATTGCCCGCACCGTAGTCCACAACGGCGATAAAGTTTTGTGCAGCATTTGTGTTCATGGCTTGACCTCGCTCCTTTTTTGGCTACGGGTGAAGTCCAGAAAAAAGAAAGGACCTCCAATTATGATCGTAGCAGTTTATGACTGGCAAAGCACGCCGCAGCGCACCAAAAGCCGCCTTATGGCCAGGTCAGGGGCAGAGGTTCATGCTGCGGGAGAGGTGGCCGCAGCAATCGTTGAGGACGTGCGGATGCGCGGCGATGCTGCGCTGCGCGCATATGCCCAAAAGTTTGACAAGGCGGACCTAGACAAACATGGGCTTGTTGCGTCGCAGGAAGAGTTTTTTGCTGCAGAGGCCGCGCTGGAGGATGATCTGAAGGACGCCATCCACACCTGCGCCGAGAACGTCCGCCGGTTCCACGCGGCGCAGATGGAGCGCGTGGAGCGCCGCTGGATGGTGGAGGTTTCTCCGGGCGTGTTCGCGGGGGAGCAAGTGACGCCCATACAACGAGTCGGCCTCTACGTCCCCGGCGGGCGCGCGGCTTACCCCTCTGCGACCTATATGCTGGCCGTGCCCGCGGTCCTTTCTGGGGCGCAGCATATCGCCATCGCCACGCCCCCAACGCCGGAGGGCGGGGTGTGTCCCGCCGTGCTGTTTGCCGCGCGCCTGGCTGGGGTGGACCGGGTGTACAAAATGGGCGGGGCCCAGGCGATTGCTGCGCTCGCCTATGGCACAGAGACCGTTGATAAGGTTTATAAAATCGTGGGCCCTGGCAACCCGTGGGTGACGGCCGCGCGGCGGGTTGTCGCGGGCGTGGTGGACGTGGGCATGCCCGCCGGGCCCACGGACAGCCTGATACTGGCCGACAGCTCTGCGGACCCGCGCGTCACGGCCCTGGATATGTGTAATGAGGCCGAGCACGGTAAGGACTCCGCGACCCTCCTCATTACGCACGAGGCTGATTTTGCGGCGGCCGTAAGGGCGGTCCTGCCGGAGGCTATAGCGGCCCTGCCAGAGCCGCAGCGGGGCACTTTGTCCCACGTGTTTTCGCCTGAGGGTTATGGCGGTATAGTGGTGACGCGCGCCCTGGACGAGTCTTTAGAGATCGCGAACGCCTACGCGGCCGAGCACATATTGGTGAACACCCAGGACGCCGAGGCTGTTGCGCAGCGCATTGAGAACGCGGGGGAAATCCTCATAGGCCCGCATACGCCCTTCTCTCTGGGAAACTTTGGCGTTGGTGTGAACCAGGTCCTACCCACCGGGGGCTGGGCGCGGTCGTACTCCGCCACGACGGTATGGGACTTCCTCAAGCGCGCGTCCATCGCGCGGGCCACGGCGCAGGGCTTTGCCGCCCTTGCGGGGCCCGTGGCCCGCATCGCGGCGTATGAGGGCTTCCCCGCCCACGCTGCTGCCGTCCGAGGCAGGCTCTAGAGCGTCCTCGCAAAACCGTCTATAAAGGGCCCATGGGCAAGCCTCTCATCGTTCTGGCTGCGGGGGGAACCGGGGGGCACGTTATGCCCGCAGCGGCCCTCGCGGCAGACCTTGCTGCACGGGGGCACGCCGTCCACCTCATCACAGACAGGCGCGGGGCGGCTTTTTCTTCGGCCTTTGGCGAGAAGGTCACAATCAGCAGGATCGCCTCAAAATCCCCCGCTGGGGGCCTGTTTGCCAAAATCCGCGCGGCAGCAGCCCTGGCTCTGGGCACTGTGCAGGCTTGGCTCTCCCTCCGCCGCCTGAGGCCCGCCGTGGTTGTGGGCTTCGGCGGCTACCCGTCCCTTCCCCCGCTGTGGGCCGCAGAGGCCCTGGCCATCCCCATCGTCCTGCACGAGCAAAACGCCGTCATGGGCCGGGCGAACGCGCACCTGGCCCAGCACGCAGCCCGCATCGCCCTGTCCTGGCCGGTGCCCCCGGGCCTGTCAGAAGACGAGGCCGTGCGCTGCGTCGTCACCGGCAACCCCGTGCGGGGCCCGATCGCCGCGCTCTCCGTCTCCCCCTATGGCGCGCCAGAGGTGGACGGCCCCCTGCGCCTCCTCGTCCTTGGGGGCTCCCTGGGTGCGGGCGTTTTTGCCCGTGTGGTCCCGGCAGCCGTGGCCGCCTTGCCCGACGCGGCCAGGGGTAGGCTTCGCGTGGTGCAGCAGTGCCGTGCCGAGGACACAAACGCGACGCGCGCGGCCTATGAGGCTTGCGGGGTGCAGGCCCGGCTGGACCCGTTCATAGAGGACGTAGCGGGCGAGATGGGCCGCGCACACCTCCTCGTCGCGCGTGCGGGGGCGTCCATGGTGGCAGAGGTCGCTGCGGCAGGCCGCCCGGCGATCTTTGTCCCCTACCCCCACCACGCAGACGCGCAGCAGGCCAGAAACGCCCAGGCGCTGGAGGACGCGGGCGGGGCGTGGGTCATGGATGAGGAGGGCTTTACGCCCGAGGCTTTGGCCGCGCGGCTGGAGGCGTTCCTGCAAGACCCAGAGATACTGTTCCAGGCCGCCGGGCGGGCGCAGGCCCTGGGCCGCCCCGACGCCGCGCGCCGCCTGGGCGATGTCGTCACAGCCGTGGCTAAGGGGTGGCGAGAGTGATCTGCGCCCAGCGCAGGAGGGTCTTGTGGTACTCGTCCGCCACAAGGCGCAAGAGGGGCCAGCCGAGCCTATCAAAGCGCGGGTCCGGCACAGGGTGGGGGACTATCTCCACACCGTCCGGCAGCGCCGCGCGCATCTCCATGAGGGCCCGAGGCATGTGGTAGGCGGATGTCACAAGCCTCAGACTGCGCAGCGGCCGGCTCCGGAGCCAGGCGCTTACCTCCGCTGCATTCTGCGCCGTGGTCTGCGCCCCCTGGCCGAGGGTGACCCGGTCCGCGAGGTCCACGTTGCCTGCCCCCAGAATGGCGGCCTTGCCCGAGGCAGGGTTCACGCCCGATATGAACAGGCGCGGGGCCAGGCGGACGCGCAGGAGGGATATGCCCATATCCACCCGCCCCGGCGCGCCGGTGAGGACCACGATGGCCCCCGCCCCCTGCGTGAGGGGAGCGCGGGACTGGGCGAGGACGCAGGCAAAGAAGGCCAGGTAGCCCGCGAGCCACAGGGCCGCGAGAAGGAGCGCTGTCCAAAGGGCGCGTCTCATCACGGCATTCTCCGCAGATGGGTCCACACCATAGCATAGGCCAGCCCACCGCCAAGAACGGCCAGGAGCGGGGGCAGGGCCAGGGGCAAGGGGCTCCCTATCTGGGCCATGGCCAAAACGCCCGCGCCCGCAGCGACGCCCAGGGCCCCAGCAACAAAACACGCACCAGCCGCCCGCCAGGCGAACTGCCCTGTCACCTGCCCCCGTGTGGCCCCCAAGGCGTGCAGCAGGTCCACCTCTGCCCGGTGTACCGCGAGTCGCGCCCGCGTTGCACCCGTGATGGCCAGGGCTGCGGCACCAAGGGTGGCCAGGAGCAGGGCCGCAGCCAGCGTGCGTGCGCGCCGGGCCTCTGCCAGGGCACCGGAGAGCCACGCCGCGTGCGTGTCTGTCCGCGCCGCAGGCGGCAGGGCGCTGGCCAGAGCCTGGCCGTCCGTACCCGGCGCAAGATCCACCGCGATGAGGGTCGGCAGAGGCAGGCCGTCCGTGCCTTGCGCCCCCCCGAGCCAGGGCTCCACAAGGGCTGCCACCTCTGCGGACTTCAGGGCCCGCGCGGCGTCCACCCCCGGCGCTTGCCGCAGGGCGGCCAGAACAGGCACCGGGTCCGCGCCTGCGGGCAACGCCACCGTGGCCCGGTTGCGCAACGCGGCCTCCCATCCGGCGGCCAGCCGGTCCGCCGCAGACCAGAGCCCCAGGGCCAGCGCGGCCGCAAAGCCCAAGAACGCCACCAGCACAGACAGGCTTTCGCCCCGCCCTTGTGTGATCAGCGCCGGCATCACCGCAGCTTCAACGTCGCCAGGCCCACGATGGCCAGGACCACCGCTATGATCCAAAAGCGGATGACGATGGTGGCCTCGCTCCACCCCATTTTCTCAAAATGGTGGTGCAGGGGAGCCATGCGGAACACGCGCCGACCGGTAATTTTGAACGAGACCACCTGCACGATGACGCTCGCGGCTTCCAGCACGAACAGCCCCCCGATGATGGCAAGGGCGATCTCATGCTTGGTCATCAGGGCCACCGCGCCCAGGGCCCCGCCCAGGGCCAGGGAGCCGGTGTCCCCCATGAACACCGCTGCGGGCGGGGCGTTGTACCACAAGAATCCCATAGCCCCCCCGATGAGAGCCCCGCACAAAATGGCCAGCTCCCCCGTGCCCGGCACGTAGGGGATACCAAGGTATCCGGAGAAGTCCGCCCGCCCCACCAGGTAGGCGATGAGGCCAAAGCACGCCGCCGCTATGGCCACCGGGACGATGGCCAGGCCGTCCAGGCCGTCGGTGAGGTTCACAGCGTTGGATGCGCCCACCAGGACGACAAGGGCCCAGAGGATAAACAGCGCGCCCAGGGGGAGGAGAAGGTCCTTGAAGCCCGGCAACGCAACAGAGGTTGCCAGATGCTCTGGCAGGGCGGCCATGGCGGCCAGAGTGGCCAGAGCCCCTATGACAACCTGCCCGGCGATCTTCCAGCGCCCGGCCAGGCCCTGCGTGCCCTGTGTCGTGAGTTTGAGGTAGTCGTCCAGCGCGCCTATAGCCCCGTAGCCGACCATGACAAAGACGGCTATCCACACAAAGGGGTTGGCGAGGTCTGCCCACAAAAGGGTGGAGGCCGTGACGGAAGCCAGGATCATCACGCCGCCCATGGTGGGGGTGGCGGCCTTGGTGATATGGCCGGGGAGGTATTCTTCCCGGATGGGCTGCCCATGGGTCTGTTTGGTCTTGAGCCAGCGGATGAGGCGCGGGCCGATGAGGAAGGAGAGCGTCAGGGCCGTCATGATGGCCCCCCCGGTACGGAAGGTCAGGTATGTGAACAGGTTCAGGCCCGGAACGAGGTCACCCAAGGGGGCCAGGAGGTTGAAGAGCATGGACAGACTTTTAACGCGCGTGCCCCGCGCGCGCAATGCGCGGGCCTCTTTGGGCGAGGCATGGCGTGCGTGCCGGTGACGGGATAGCACGCCACGCCAGACCCTGGTACACTCTCCGCCATGCGCGCCCTTGTGGTCATCGCGGCATTGTGTGCCCTCCTGCCCGCCCCGGCGGGGGCCAAGCCGTTTGACTGGGGCGAGGCCATGGCCGCACACGCGGAGGCCGGCCTGGCACGATTGGAGGGCGCAAAAAGGGTCGCGACGGGGCAGATATACCCGACTAACCCCATAGACATGGTGTGCCCCGATGCAAAAAACTATGAATACGCCATGAACGTTTTTTCCGGAGAAAAGGCTGGCGGCTTTAATCTTCCGGGCATCTACACCAATTCTCTTAAGAATATGGCAAACCAGATCCGCAACCCTTTGGCCACGCTGGACTTCTCCGGCGGGCAGACCTGCACCGCCATCGCACAGTTCCAGGAGATCTCCAAGTGCACGGGTATATCCCTGCCCAACATGTCCCTGGACAAACTGGCCAGGATACAGGCGGGTGACCTCAGCTCTCTGTCCGGCCTGGCGGGACTTGACCTAAACGCCTTTTTGGCCGGATCGGGCCTGGGCTGCATGGGTCTGAACTGCGCGGGGCTTCAAAAGAGGATTGAAGGCCTGACGCCGCCCCTGGACGCGCAGGCGCAGGCGCTCTACGGCAACTGCGACAAGGCCGTGGATGTAGATACCGTTTGGACAGAGCGCACGCCAGACTTCTGGCTGCAAGATCCCGGGGCCCCTGAGCCGGTCCTGGTCTCCTCCAACCCCCGCTGCAAGGTGAGGTCCTAGACGCGGTTGTTAACCTTTCTTAACTGTGTTAGGATCCCCCCCCATGCGCATCCTGTTGATAGAAGACGACCGGACACTGGCCAAGAGCGTGAGGCTCATGCTCTCTAGCGAAAAGTATGTCGTGGATCTCGCCCCAACGGGGGAGGAGGGCCTGGAGATCGCCCGGTCCGGCCTGTACGACTATGACATCATCATCCTGGACCTCATCCTCCCAGACATGAGCGGACACGACATCACCCGCGCCCTGCGCGACGCCAGCGTGAAAACCCCCATCCTCATCCTCTCCGGCCTGGCCAGTGCGGACGAGAAGATCAAGGGCCTCTCGCACGGCGCGGACGACTACCTCACCAAGCCCTTTGACAAGCGCGAACTCGTCGCCCGCCTGCAGGCCATCGTCCGCCGCGCCCAGGGGCACGCGCAGAGCGCCATCACCGTCGGGCGCCTGACAGTGAACGTCGGGGCCAAAACGGCGGAGGTGGACGGCACGCCCATCTCCCTCACCGGCAAGGAGTACGCCGTGCTGGAGCTGCTGGCCATGCGCAAGGGGATCACCCTGACCAAAGAAAGCTTCCTCAGCCACCTCTACGGCGGGATGGACGAGCCCGACGCCAAAATCGTGGACGTTTTCGTGTGCAAGCTCCGCCGCAAACTGAAGGCCGCCCTGGACGGGGAGAGCTATATAGAAACCGTCTGGGGCCAGGGCTACGTCCTCAGGGAGCCGAAGGAGGACTGATGAAGGTTTCCATGACCCTCCTGAAGACCACGAGCTACGCCGTGATGCACATGGTCGTTGCGATACTCGTGGCCTATGCCTGGTCCCGCTCTTGGGTCATCGCCCTTGGCATCGGCCTCATTGAGCCGTGCGTGCAGACCGTGGCGTTCTTCTTCCACGAGATGGCCTGGCACCGCTGGGGCGGGCGCGATGCGCACAACGAGGTCATCGACAGCACGGGCCCCCTGAACAGGCCAGCGGAGAGCGTCCTGCGCCGCATGGCCAAAGGGCCGGGCGACCCATAGGACCCACGGGTTGTGCCTGCGGGGTGACAAAACACCACCGGCTGTGCTATGATATACCCCTAGCGCACAAACGCACCCAAGATAAGGAGGTACGCCACATGTCGGCCCCGACAGCCACGGGGGCGCGGATAACCGCCCCAACAACACTCCCCCGCACGAACATGCGCGGCCAGCGCCCGGTCAGGGGGCGGTTTGACCACGCGCGCGTGGGGGCCGTCCTGCAGGACATCTACGGCCCCAGGGTGTACGCCCGGATGCGCACAGCCGGGGTGGACCGGCGCATGATGTTCGGGGTGAACCCGCACTACTGGGCCCTGGCCATGGGCCTGGGGTACATCGACCCCGAAACCGGGCGCGAGACCTGCCCCGAGATGCCCCCGTCCAAGGCCGTGGCCGCCCTCATCCTCCCCCGCCTGGGGGAGGTGGAGGACATGGACGGGTCAAGAGACCCAGCGAACCAGATGGACTTCACGCCGCAGGACGACTCCTACCACGGCAAGCTCCTGCACAAGTACGGGGAGATTGTCCTGGGTTATGCCTCTCCCGTGTGTTCCGCGCACTGTCGCTATTGCTATCGCCTGGACCTGTTCAACAAGGACACGGGCAAGATGCGCGCGATGCCAGAGGAGCTGCGGGACTATATCCTGGACTACAACGCCCGCGTGGCGGCGGGTGCGCAGGGGGGCTATCCGGTGCGGGAACTCCTGCTCTCGGGCGGGGACCCGCTGGTTTTGACCAACGCCCTTATTTATCGCTATGCCGTCGCAGCGGGCCAGGCCGGGGTGGAGGTGTTCCGCCTGGGCACAAAGGAGATGGCCTTCCGCCCCGCGCGGTTTGATGACGCCCTGGCCCAGACCCTGCGGGCCGTGCACGCCCGCTTCCCGGACATGCACGTGAACATCGTGGCGCACTTCTCCCACCCGGACGAGTTCTTGCTGCGCGACGCGGACGGGGCGTACGTGCGCAACGCGGGCGGAACGGGGCTGGCCTGGATGCCTGAGAGTCGGGCGGCGGTGCGCCGGATGCTGGACCTGGGCTTTGTGTCCATAGAGAATCAGACCCCCATCGTGCGTAACGTAAACGACGACAGCGCCGCCCTGCACACCCTGCACGCGGAGCTGCGCCGGGCCGGCGTGAAGCCAAAATACATTTTTCAGGGCCGGGACATTGAGGGGCATCGGGCCTTTTCTCTGCCCGTGGAGGAAACGTGGCGCATCCACAACGCCGCCATGCGGGGCCTTTCTGACACGGCGCGCAGCCGACTGGCCATGTCCACGGAGTGGGGAAAGATGGAGATTGTGTCCGTGACGGGCCCCGGCGGCGCGGGGAGCCTGGCCGAGGGTGTGGTGGTGTTCAAGATCCACAGATCCCCCGGCCGCGCGGCCCCGCAAGGAGACCTGGTCATCGCCCGCTGCAACCCGGACGCCATGTGGATCTCTGACTACGAAGACCGCATCCTCTACGACGGGCGGTAGAGGGATATCAGGGGCTCACCCCTCCGCCAAGACCCGGCGGAGAAGGGGAACGGTGACGCCCCCCCCCTTGGCGAGCGCGAGAGCGTCCGCCCGGGCCACGATCTCCCGCGCGGCGGCAAAGCTCCGCTCCATCCGGGGCAGGAGGTACGCCACAGCCTCCTGCCCTATCCCGATCTGCCGGTCCGCGAACAGCTTACACAGCACTGCGGCCAACAGGGCGTCGTCCGGAGGGGCTATCGCGGCCACAGGCGCGGCCCGCAGGCGCGAGGCCAGGTCCGGCAGGGCAAAGTCCGCCTCCGCTGGGGTCATGCGCATGGTAATAAGGAGGCTCTGCCCCGCCTCCGCCGCCGCGTTGTGGAGGTGGAACAGGGCCACCTCGGCCTCTCGGTCCCCCACCCAGGGGTCCAGGCCGTCCACCAGCACGGGCTCCAGGATAAGGCCGTGGTCGTGCCCGTGGGGCTTGAGGGCGCGAGCGCGGGTGCGGGCGGCCCACACGGCGGCCAGGTGCGTCTTGCCCGATGCCGGGGGGCCCTGGAGGATGAGGGCCGGGGCGGGCCAGCGTGGCCAGCGGTCCACCCACGCGACGGCGGCCTCGTTCGGCGCGGACACGTAAAAGTCCCCCCGGCCCAGCGCGGGGCGGAAGGGGAGGTCCAAAGGTATCTGCTGCGCGGCGGCCATGGGGCCTTATAGCAGATTACGCCGCCGCGTCCTTCTCCTCCCCCGGGCCGGCGAGCATGGTCTCCTCCACCTGCCCGGCGGCGGCGCGGATGGCGGTCTCCAGCTTTTTGGCCGCCTCCGGGGTGTTCGCGAAGTACTGCTTGGCGTTCTCCCGCCCCTGGCCGATGCGGTTGCCGTCATAGGAAAACCACGCCCCGGCCTTCTCCACCAGGTTCGCCGCGACACCCAGATCCAGCAGCTCCCCGGTTTTGGAGATGCCCTTGCCGTACATGATGTCAAACTCCACCTGCCGGAAGGGCGGGGCGACCTTGTTCTTCACGACCTTCACGCGGGTCTGGTTGCCCACGACGGTGTCCTTGTCCTTGATGGCCCCGATGCGGCGGATGTCCAGGCGGACGGAGGCGTAGAACTTCAGCGCGTTGCCGCCCGTGGTGGTCTCGGGCGAGCCGAACATGACCCCGATCTTCATCCGTATCTGGTTGATGAAGATGACGATGGTGCGCGAGCGGGCGATGGAGCCGGTCAGCTTGCGCAGGGCCTGGCTCATCAGCCGGGCCTGGAGGCCCACGTGGCTGTCGCCCATCTCGCCCTCCAGCTCCGCCTTCGGCACGAGAGCCGCCACGGAGTCTATGACCAGAACGTCCAGCGCGCCGGAGCGGACCAGGGTGTCCGCGATCTCCAGGGCCTGCTCCCCCGCGTCGGGCTGCGAGATGAGCAGGCTCTCCACGTCCACGCCCAGCTTTTTGGCGTACACGGGGTCCAACGCGTGCTCCGCGTCCACAATGGCGCAGGTGCCGCCCGTCTTTTGCGCCTCCGCGATGACGTGCAGGGCCAGGGTCGTTTTGCCCGAACTTTCGGGCCCGTAAATCTCCACAATGCGGCCACGCGGCAGGCCCCCGATGCCCAGGGCCAGGTCCAGGCCCAGGGAGCCGGTGGAGATGGACTCAATCTTTTCCGTCTGCCCGCCCACGAGGCGCATGATAGAGCCCTTGCCAAAGGCCTTTTCAATCTGCGCCAGCGCGGCGTCCAGGGCCCGCTGCCGCTCTGCGTTCTGCTCTGCCATGGTCGTGCCTCCCTATGCTGCGCCCTGGGAGTGCCACACCGCGCCGGGAGTGTAAAGGCCCCCTACGCGTGCTCCGTCCCGCGCTTGAGGATGTCCATATAGGCCTCATAGACAAAGACCTTGTGCCGGGGTCGGCCCGTAATCTCGCGCACGATGCCCAGGCGCTCTAGAACGGTCAGGCCCCGCATAGCGGTGGGATACGATATCCCACAGATATCGGCAGCCTCTGGTATCTTGGTCATGGGGCGCCTTTGGAGGTAGGCGTGAATATTGAAGGCCGCCGTGGCCGCCGACTGGGCGCGAACCCGGCGCTGGTCTTCTTGGCACAGGGCCGTCAGGTCCCGCGCGGTCTGGGTCGCCTGTTGCGCCACCTCCGCCACGCCCTCCAGGAAAAAAGCCACCCAGGCCTCCCACGCGCCCTGGGTCCGCACGGCTTGCAAGTGGTCGTAATAGACCTGCCGGTGGGTTTTCAGGTAAAGGCTGAGGTAGAGTAAGGGCTCAGACAGAAGCCCCTCCGCGCAGAGCATAAAAGTGATGAGCAGGCGCCCCAGGCGCCCGTTGCCGTCCAGGAAGGGGTGGATGGTCTCAAACTGCGCGTGGGCCAGGGCCGCACGGATGAGAACGGGCAGGTGCCCCCCCTTGCCGTGGAGGAAGTCCTCCAGCGCCGCCATGCAGGGCAGGACCTCGTGCGGTGGCGGTGGCACAAAAGCGGCGTTTCCGGGCCGCGTGCCCCCTATCCAGTTTTGGGAGGTCCGAAACGCCCCAGGTTGCTTTTCGCCACCCCGTGGGGCACCGGTCATCAAGACCGCGTGGATCTCCCGCAGGAGCCGCAGGGACAGGGGGAGGGTCTTCAGGCGCTCCAGCCCATAGTCCATGGCGCGGACATAACGCAAGACCTCCGCCGCATCGTCCGGGGGGACGCCGGGGGCCTCGTCCATCTCAAAGAGCAGGAGGTCCGTCAGGGAGGACTGTGTGCCCTCAATCTGGGAGGACAGCATGGCCTCTTTACGGATGTACATATACAGGACCAGGCCCAGATCAGGGAGGGTGCCCGCCATGCCGTCCAGGCGCCCCAAGGCCGTTGTGGCCGCGTCCAGGAGGGGGTAGAGGGCCCCCATGTCCAGCGGTGGGTCCACAGGCGGCAAAGGCGGGGGTAGGTACGCGGCCCAGCGCTCGCCGCCCCCGCTGGGGCCTGGCACGCTGCGCCCGATTCGGGAGGATGTGGTCATAAGCGCACCCCTAATGCACGAAATCGGGGAAAAACGTTCATTGCGGTCACGCTAATGCACGCCGGTGAACATTACAATCCGTCACAGAGCACGCCGGGAGTGTAAAGGGGGCCCCTAGAGGCCGGGGTAGTTGTCCAGGCTGAGTGGGTCTTCCTGTATGCACTGCAGCTTGTCCCGTAGGGCACGCACGTCCAGTTCCCCACCAAGACTCTGCTCTGGCCCGTATCCGCCGTAGCAGCTGCCCTGGTTGTCAGCACGCCACAAGCTTTCCGCTGCCGCCTTGAGGGCGGCTATACGCGGGTTGGGCGCGGACAAATGATCCCGTATGGCCTCCAAAACGGGCATATGGGGGTGGTCGGTGCTTCGCAGATAATGCACCTGAATAACGGCAGCCATGGCCAGAAAAAGACCGTCATTGCGGCGAACTCTGGAATCTGCATCTAGGTCTCTACGCAGTTGACTCACATCATGGCCTTGGTTGTCCGCGCCAAGGCCCGCATACACAGTGCGCAGCGGAGGCTCGTCCTTTGGATTGTAGTGGTCGTCAATGAATATAGGACAAGAAGGGGCAATGGGGCGCCCAAGTCTCGCGGCTGCCCGCGCCATAGCCTGAGCAATGTGCGCGCGCCCATTGGCAACAGCGATCGCAGGAGCGGGCACCTTGTGTTGGCGGCTGCACGTATCCAGAACCTATCCCACTATTTTTTGAACCCACCAGAATATGAGAGCAAGGTCAACGAAACCTGACCATACTTTCATTTTTCTTTCCCATCGAATCACAAGTCTTTTGAACTTTAGTTGAAACCAAGCAAAAGTTCTTTCTACAACCCAGCGATGATTTTTACTTATATATTCGGCACCTTTTGTTGGATAATTACGATATGATATTTTATCTTTTATCCCCATATACTTTATAATATCTCT
>JAERIN010000041.1 GCA_016757515.1 Alphaproteobacteria bacterium | reverse complement strand
CTGGTCCCCGGCAGGCTGGCACGGCGCGTGGAGGGTGAAGGGGGGCATGACGGGCGCACAATACGCCCCCCTGCCCTTGCGGGCCAGGGGCGGGGGTTGGCTGTTCTCATGGGGCAGCCCCACAAGCTCTTGCATCCGCTCCCCCCGCCTGCGACCGGCCCCCAGGGGGCGATAGGGCGCGATTAGCGCCCGCCCCGGGGGGGCCGGTCGCAGGAGGGTGGAGCGGATGCAAGAGATTGTGGGGCTGCCCCATGAGAACAGCCAACCCCCGCCCCTGGCCCGAAAGGGCAGGGGGGCGTATTGTGCGCCCGTCATGCCCCCCTTCACCCTCCACGCGCCGTTCCAGCCTGCCGGGGACCAGCCGGGGGCGATACAGGCCCTTGTGGAGGGGCTGGGGCAGGGCCTTTCGGACCAGGTGCTGCTCGGCGTGACGGGCAGCGGCAAGACCTTCACCATGGCGCATGTGATAGAGCGCACGCAGCGCCCGGCCCTGATACTGGCCCCGAACAAGACCCTGGCCGCGCAGCTGTATGGGGAGTTCAAGGCCTTCTTCCCCGACAACGCGGTGGAGTACTTCGTCTCGTACTATGACTACTACCAGCCGGAGGCGTACATCCCCCGCACGGACACGTATATAGAGAAGGACAGCTCCATCAACGAGCAGATCGACCGCATGCGCCACGCGGCCACGCAGGCCCTGTTTGAGCGGCGGGACTGCGTCATCGTGGCGAGCGTGTCGTGCATATACGGCATCGGCTCCAAGGAGGACTACATGGCCATGGCCACGCCCCTGGCCGTGGGGCAAGAGGTCTCGCGCGAGGAGATCATCCAGGCCCTGGTGACCATGCAGTACAAACGCAACGACGTGGCCTTTGAGCGGGGGGCCTTCCGCGTGCGGGGGGACACCATTGACCTGTTCCCCGCGCACTTTGAGGGCCGCGCATGGCGCTTTGCCCTGTTCGGGGACGAGATAGAGGCCATCACGGCCTTTGACCCCCTCACGGGCGAGGCCCTCGCGCAGGAGGAGGGCGTGCGCATCTATCCGGCCTCGCACTACGTGACGCCTGGGCCCACGATCCGGCAGGCGACGGCGCAGATGGCGCGGGACCTGCGTGCGCGGGTGGCGGAGTTTGAGGCGGCGGGGAAGCTGGTGGAGGCGCAGCGCCTGGACCAGCGCACGCGGTTTGACATAGAAATGATGGAGGCCACGGGGACGTGCCCGGGGGTAGAGAATTATTCCAGGTACCTCACGGGCCGCGCGCCGGGGGAGCCGCCGCCGACGCTGATTGAATACCTGCCCGAGGACGCCCTCATGTTCCTGGATGAGAGCCACGTGATGGTGCCCCAGCTGCGTGCCATGTACGCGGGGGACCGGGCCCGCAAGACCATCCTTGTGGAGCATGGCTTCCGCCTCCCGGTGGCGCTGGACAACCGCCCGCTGCAGTTTGACGAGTGGGACGCCTTGCGCGGGCAAACCGTATTCGTCTCCGCCACCCCCAGCGCGTGGGAGGTGAAAAGGGCGGCGGGCCGCGTGGTGGAGCAGGTCGTGCGGCCCACGGGCCTGGTGGACCCAGAGGTCTCCGTGCGCCCGACGAAGGGGCAGGTGGACGACCTAATGGCCGAGTGCGCGGACGCGGTGGCGGCCGGGGGGCGGGCGCTGGTGACGACCCTGACCAAAAAGATGGCCGAGGCCCTGACCGAGTTTTTGAACGAGAATGGCGCGCGTGCGCGGTACATGCACTCTGACGTGGACACGCTGGAACGCATTGAGATTATTCAGGATTTGCGCGCGGGCGCGTTTGACGTCCTCGTGGGCATCAACCTCCTGCGCGAGGGTCTGGACATCCCGGAGTGCCGCCTGGTGGCCATCCTGGACGCGGACAGGCCGGGGTACCTGCGGTCTGAGACATCCTTGGTGCAGACCATAGGCCGCGCGGCGCGGAACGTGGACGGGCGGGTGATTTTGTACGCGGACGGGGTGACGCCCGCCATGCGCGGCGCGCTGGACGAGACCGCGCGGCGGCGCGCGAAGCAGGAGGCCTATAACGCGGCGCACGGCATCACGCCCGAGAGCGTCAAAAAGGCCCTGGGCAACATCCTCATGGAGGTCCTGGAGCCCAAAAAGCCCCGGCGCGGGCCCGCTCCGGCCCTCCCTCCCAAGGAGGCCGCGCGACGGATCGCGGCCCTGCGCAAAAAAATGCTGCGCGCGGCGGAAAACCTGGAGTTTGAGGAGGCCGCCGAGGCGCGGGACGAGATCGCCGCGCTGGAAAAGGCCGCGCTGTTGTGAGGGGCGCCGCCTATTGCTGTTGTGGCCGAACGCCGGGAGCGGGCGAAGGATCGGGGGGGTCCCCAGGCGGGTGGCTCGCCTCCGCCCCCGCCGCCGCGACCTGGACAAAATCGGCGCTCAGGACTCTCTCCCCGGCCTTCAGATCGTCCGGAGAGAGCTCTTGGAAGATCTCCAGAGGTACGGCCAGGGTGGGCACGCCGCCTGCCAGAGCATTGTTGCAGCCGTAATAGTCCGTCCCTAGCCCCATGGCCCTGGCCGCGTCGGACACTGCGGCTGGGTCGTGTGCCTCATGCAGGACCAGGGTCCCTACGTTGGTGAATCCTCCGTCAGGCTCCCCCTTTTCGTTCACCCAGCACACCAGGCCACCTTCGGATATTTCCCACCCCCCCTCCGTGGCGCGGGCCTTCCACGTCTGTTCGGGCGCGGGCGCTGCCTCCTCCTCCGCGACCTCCACCGGGCCGTCGTCCAGCCCCGCGCCGATGGAGTCCATGTATGCCACAATATCTGGAAAAAGATCGGCCAGCGTGGCTTCTGGGTCCCCCGTAATGTCCATTCTAGCAACACTCTGAAGTGTTTCTATGGGCCGCTCTCCATCTGCATTCGGCTGGTTAAGGTCCACACCCAGTTCGCGCAGTCTCAACAGCATGTCCGCACCCCGCGCGTCTGCGCCCTCGATCCCAACGGACGAGCCTATGTCGATCATCAGGTCGTGCGCGGGGGTGTTGCCCCGTTCATCTTCAACGTCCATGAGAACGCCCTGATCGATGGCCCAGTCCACCATGACGGGCTCCCCGCTCGTGCCCACGGCAAGGGCCACGGGGCTGTTACTCTCATCCCTGATTGTTGCGAGATCAAAGAGTCCAGCCTTCTGAACAGCGTCCGCCATGGCCGGAATGCCGCTCTCCACGGCCCGGATCATATGGTATTCACTCGGTATGGCCCCTGCGCCCAAGGCGCGCTGTACCCCGCGCAGGTCGCCACCCAAAATAGCGGGCATGAGGCTTTCTTGCACTTCTTCAAATGTACTCATACCCATCACTATACCACACAGGGTCTTAACCCCCCCTTAACGGGCCTGGCCAGCGCGCGGCCTAGACTCCGCAAGGGCAAGGCTATAGACTCCGTATCCTGATGGTGTGCTGGGCGTATACCCTTCTTGCGGTGCTCCTCCTCCTCGCGGGGCCGGCCGTGGCGCAGGAGGGGCCAGACCTGGCGGGCCAAAGCCCCGTTTTTGTGGACCTGCCGGGCGCCGTCTATAGCGGGAACCCATCGGACACAGGCTCTGTCGCCCTGCGCTTTCACATGGACCGGGACGCGTGCTGGGCCCACTACGGGAGCGGGTACTGGAACGCGTGCCGCCCCCGGCTGGGCCTGGCGGGCCAGCGCGCGGATGTGCCCATGGACCCGCCCCTGCCCGGCGTGTGGCGGTGGCGGGACGACTATACCCTCACCTTCGCCCCCGATACGCCCTGGCAGGCGGGGCAGGCGTACACAGTGGCCTTGGACCTGGACGCCCTGGGCGTGCCCGCGCGGGTGGTGGACAGGGGCCGGCTCGGCGCGGGGCGGTACGCCACTGTGAAAATACGGGCCGCACCCCTGCGGGTGGCCATCCGGGACATGCGCTTTCGGCAAGACCCAAGCGACCCGGCCCGGCGCGTGGTGGCAGCGCGGCTGGAGACCAACTATCCGGTGGAGGCGGAGGCGCTGAAAAAGCGCGTGGCCTTCACCCTGGTGGAGAACCCCGACGCGCCGGGGGAAAAGCGCACGGGACCCTTGCCCTTTGACTTCACCCCGTCCAAGGACGGGCGGGGCGCGGAGGTCTCCGTCACCCTCAAGGACCTGCCGGAGCGCGACGCGGCCATGGTGCTTTCGGTGGCGCCCGGCCTGCCCCCCGCGGCGGGCGGCGCGGCGACGGAAAAGGCGTCCACAGAGCGCGCGCGGGTGCCCTCGCTCGGGACGTACCTGGCGTTGGAGAGCCTGTCCGCCGCCGTGTCCCGCGCGGCGGACGGCACGCCGGGGCATGTCCTTGCGCTCTCCTTGAACGTCAAGTCCGCGCCGGAGGTCGTGCGTGCTGCGACGCGCGCGTGCCTCTTGCCCTTTGCGCACCCTGTGATGACAACCCCGCCGGACACGCCCTACGCCTGGGCGGGGGCGAACGCGGTGACACCCGAGATCCTGCAAGACTGCGCGCCCGTGGACCTGGCCCCCATGCCGGGGGACGTGGGGGAGGTGGCCCAGCTCGCCTTTGGCTTTGACGCGCCCCCTGGACGCTACCTTTATGTGGAGGTGGGCAAGAGCCTGGCGGCCTTCGGCGGCTACACGCTGGAGCGGCCAGCGCGGCGCGTGGTGGCCGTGCCCGCCCTGCCCCACGACGTAGAGATTGTCCAAGAGGGCGCGGTCCTGCCCCTGACGGGCGCGCGGACCCTCCTCCTCCAAGCGCGGGGGACCGACGCCCTGGCCGTGGAGGTGGCGCAGATTGCGCCCGCCGCCCTGCCTCACTTCCTCGCGCAGACGCGGGGGGACATCACAAACCCAAGCTTCCGGGGCTGGTCCTTCGGCGTGGAGGACATCGCCACCATCGCCACGGCCCGCCTGCCCATGGCGTATGAAGGGCCCAGCCGCGCCCAGTACGCCGGCTTTGACCTCTCCCCATACCTCGCGGGCGGGGCGAAGGGCCTGTTCCTCCTGACCATCCAGGGCGAGCGTTCCGGCAAGCCCGTGGGCGCCCAAGCGCGGCGCTTTGTGCTGGTGAGCGACCTGGGCCTGATGGCCAAGATGGCCGAGGGCGGCGGCGGGGACGTGTTCGTTTTGTCATTCGCGCGCGGCGCGCCCGCTGCGGGGGCACAGGTGTCCGTCCTGGGCCGGAGCGGGGCAGAGATCTTCGCCGCCCGCGCCGACGCGGACGGGCGCGTGCGCCTGCCGGACCTCGCGGCCTACACACGGGACCGAGAGCCCGTGGCCATCGTGGCCCAGCAGGGTGCGGACTACGCCTTTCTGCCCTACAGCCGCCCGGCACGGGAGATGGACCTGTCCGCCTTTGACGTCGGCGGGGCCCGCGCCCCAACAGGCGGCCTGGCCGCGCTCGTGTTCACAGACCGTGGGGTGTACAAGCCCGGAGAGGCGGTGGAGGTCGGCCTCCTGCTGCGCGACGCAGACGCGCGCGCGCCGGGCGGGGCGGGCGTGCCCCTGGCCCTCACCGTGCGAGACCCGGCGGGGCGCGTGGTGGCGGACACGGGCCTGACCTTTGCCGGCCCTGGCCTGGAAGACGCCCGCATCCAGACGGAGAAAACCTGGCCCACGGGGCCCTACACGGCGACCCTGGCCATCCCCGGCGAGTCCGGGGCGCGGGGCGCGGTCCTGGGCGAGGCGGCGTTTCGGGTTGAGGACTTTGTCCCCGACCGGCTGAAGATCGCCGCGCGCCTGGCCCCGCAGCGCAAGGGCTGGCTCACCCCACAAGGCCTGGTGGCCGAGGTGGACCTGGCCAACCTCTATGGCACCCCCGCAAGCGCGCGGGAGGTCCGGGGGGACGTGACCCTGGACCCGGCCGCGCTGCGCTTTGAGGGCTTTGCGGACCACACCTTCTATGACGCCTACGCCGCGCCGCCGCGCCGGGTGCACTATGCCCTCCCTCCCGCCGAGACAGATGCAGACGGCCGCGCCACGCTGCCCCTGACCCTAGAGGCGCAAGACCCCGCGTCGTACGCCCTGACCCTGTCCACCACGGGGTTTGACGCCGGGGGCGGGCGCGGCGTCACAGCCTACGCGCGCGGCCTGGTCTCCCCCGCGCCGTATGTGCTGGGCTATCGCAGCGACGCGGCCCTGTCCTACCTGCGCAAGGGCACCGGGGCACAGATAGAGGTCATCGCCCTGGACCCCGACCTCGCCCCCGCCGCGCCGGAGGGCCTGACCGCCCAGCTCCTGCGCGTGACGCAGGTCTCCAGCCTCATCCAGCGCCCAGACGGGGCCTATGCGTACGAGACCGTCCCCCGCGAGGAGCCCGCTGGTGCGGCGCGGCCCTTCGCCCCTGGCCGCGTGGATCTGTCCACCGCCGAGATGGGGGACTTCGTGTGGCAGGTGGCGGACGCGGACGGGCGCACCGTGCTGCGCGTGCCGTTCTCCGTCGTGGGCGCGGGCACACGCGCCGGGGGCCTGGACCGCGCCGCCGTGCTGCACCTCGCCACGGACAAGACCGACTACGCCGCAGGTGAGACCATAGGGGTCCACATCACCGCGCCCTACACCGGCTCTGGCCTCATCACGCTGGAGGCCGGGCGGGTCCTGGCCGCCCAGTGGTTCACCGCCACAGGGACAGACAGCGTGGCGCGCATCGCCATACCCCCGGGCTTCACCGGCAAGGGGTATGTCAGCGTGGCCTTTGTCCGCAACGCGGACTCGCCCGAGATCGCGCAAAGCCCCCTGGCCTACGCCGTGGCCCCCTTCACGGCGGGCGTGGCGGAGCGGCGCCTGGACATCGCCCTCGCCGCACCAGGGCGGGTGGAGCCGGGGGCAGAGATCGCCGTGGCCTATAGCGCCCCCGCGCCGGGCAAGGCCGTGGTCTGGGCCGTGGACGCCGGGATATTGCAGGTGGCGGACTACCGCCTGCCAGACCCGCTCGCGCACTTCCTGTTGGACCGCGCCCTGGGCGTGCGAACCTTCCAAATGCTGGACCTCCTCATGCCCGACTACGCCCTGGTGCGCCGCCTGGCCGCCGAGGGCGGGGACGCCGTGGCCGTGGCCGCCGCCCTGGGCGCACAGCTCAACCCCTTCAAGCGCGAGGACCTGCCCCCCGCCGTGTGGTGGTCCGGCGTGGTGGACGTGGGCCCGGAGGCGCGGACCCTCACCTTCGCGCCGCCCGCGCACTTCACCGGCACCCTGCGCGTGATGGCCCTGGCCGTGGGCGCGGACCGCCTGGGCACGGCGCAGACCGAGACTCTTGTGCGGGGCAACGTAGTCGTGACCCCGGTCCTGCCCGCGTTCCTGGCCCCCGGCGACGTGGTCCGGGGGAGCGTCACCGTGGCCAACGGCGCGGAGGGCTCTGGCCCAGACGCGGCCCTGGCCTTGTCCATCCAGACCACGGGGGGCGTCACGGTCACCACGCCGCCCCCGGCCACCCTGCCCGTGCCGGAAGGGGCCGAGCGCTCCGCGCCCTTTACCCTCACTGCCACGGACGCCCTGGGGCCCGCGGAGGTGAACATACAGGCCGGCTTCCTAGGGGGTGGCGGCTGGGCCTCGTCCACCCTGCCCCTGTCCGTCCGCCCCCCCGTCGCGCGCGAGACCACCCTCCAGGCCGGCTTTGCCAAGGACGGCAGGGCCACTTTCGCGCCCGCCCGGACGCTTTACGCGCAGGGCGACCCGCAGCAGACGCTCTCCGCCTCCGCCCTGCCCACGGCCTACATCGCGGGCCTGCGCCGGTACCTCGCCGACTTCCCCTATGGCTGCACAGAGCAGGTGGTGAGCGCGGCCTTCCCCAGCGTGGTCCTGGACGGGACCGCACAGCCCGCGGCCCGCCGCGCCGTGGCCCGCGCCATGGACACCCTCCGCGCCCGGCAGACGGGCGAGGGGGCCTTTGCCCTGTGGGACGGCCGGGGCGAGCATGTGGACCCGTTCGCGAGCCTCTATGCCCTGGACTTCCTCCTCACCGCGCGTGATGCGGGCTTCCCCGTGCCAGAGGCGTTGCCCGAGAACGCCCTGCGCTGGGCGCGGGAGTTTGTGAACGCCCGCGTGCAAGGCACCGCAGACGCCCGGGCCAAGGCGTACGGCATATACCTTCTCACCCGCGCCGGGTTCGTCACCACGAATGAGGTCCTGCACTGGCGCGCGCACTGGGGCAAGAACGAGTCGTGGCGGACGGACGTGTCCGCCGTGTACATCGCCGCCGCGCACAAGATGATGCGCCAAGATGCCCTAGCCGCCGAGGTCTTGGACGCGTTTGCGGCAGGGGGCCTGTCCGCCACCAGCGCGGACTGGCAGGACACACAGGCCACGCCCGCCCTGGCCCACGCGCAGTATGTTGAGGTTCTGGCGCAGCACTTCCCGGAGGCGTTCGCCGCGATGGACCGGCAGGTGGTGTGGGACCTCGCGGGGTTCGTGGCCGACGGGCGCTACAACACCGTGACGGCGGCCTGGGGCATCCGGGCCCTGGACGCCTACGCGGCGCGGCAGGAGGCCGAGGCCCAACACCTGGAGGAGGACGTACCCCTTGGTGCCCTGGCCGTGACGCTGGACGCACCGTGGGACGGGCCGCTGTTCTACACCTTCACGCAGTCCGGCTTCACCCGCGGCGGCGGGGCCGGGCCAGTGGCCGAGGGCCTGGAGATCGCGCGGGCGTACAGCCCGGCGGGGCCCGTGCGCCTGGGCGACGTGGTGGAGGCCGTCATAACCCTCCGGGCGCAGGAGCGGGCGGTGGAGGACGTGGTTGTCGTGGACCTCATCCCCGCCGGTTTCGCGCTGGAGCGGGAGGCCCCCACGGGCACCTTGAACACCCAGGCCGTGGAGGCCAGGGGCGACCGCCTCATCGCCTTCGCGGATGTCGCGCCGGGGCGGGACCAGACCCTGACCTACCGCCTGCGGGCCGTGGCGGCGGGCTCCTTCGCCGTCCCCGCGCCCTACGCCCAGGCCATGTACGTCCCGGCCACCACCGCGCGCGGGGCCGCCGGGCGCATAGACGTCGCGGCCGATGCGCCATAGCCTCGCACTCCTGGCCCTGTGCTGCGCCCTGGCCGCCGCGGCACACGCCCTCCTCGCCCCCCGGCCCCCTCTGCTGGACAACGTGCCCCTGTCCACCGCCTACACAGACCGCCACGGCACCCCCCTGCGCCTGGCCCTGGCGGACGACGACGGCTACCGCCTGCCCGCGCGCCTGGAGAACATCAGCCCCCACCTGATACGCGCTACCCTCGCGCAAGAAGACCGGCACTTCGCCTGGCACCCCGGCGTGAACCCCGCCTCCCTCCTGCGCGGCGCGTGGGAGACGTATGTCCGCCGCTCCCGCCCCGTGGGGGGCTCCACCATCACCATGCAGGTCGTGCGCCTGCGCGATGGCCTGAACACCCGCACCCTGCACGGCAAGATGCAACAAATCCTCCGCGCCCTCGCGCTGGAGGCGCACTACACAAAGGACCAAATCCTGGAGGCCTACTTCACCCTCGCCCCCTATGGGGGGAACATCTACGGCGCGGAGGCCGCAGCGCGCATCTATTTCCGCACCCCCGCGCGGGACCTCACCCCCGCGCAGGCGCAGGCCCTGGCTCTCATCCCACAAAACCCTACCGCGCGGGCCCCCCTGGGCGGCGGGAGCCCCGCATGGGAGGCCGCGCAGCGGCGCGTGGCCCCCGGTGCGCCCCTCCTGCCGGTCTACACGCGGGTAGACCTGCCCTTTGCCGCGCCGCACTTCGTGGGCAGCGTGCCACCCGCGCCCGGCGTGGTCCGCACGACCCTGGATCTGCCCACACAAGCGGCGCTGGAGCGCGTGCTGCACACCTATATACAGGCCCACGCGGGCCGGGGGCTGGACAACGCGGCGGCCATCTTGGTCCACGTGCCCACGGCGGAGGTCCGGGCCCTTATCGGCGCGGCGGACTTCGCGGACCCGGCCATCGCCGGACAGGTGGACATCACCCGCGCGCGGCGCTCCCCCGGCTCTGCGCTCAAGCCCGCGCTCTATGCCCTCGCGCTGGACCAGGGCCTCATCCACCCCGCGACCCTCTTGGCCGACACGCCCACGGCCTTCGCGGCCTACCGCCCCGCGAACTATGACGGGCGGTTCATCGGGCCCCTCCCCGCGCGGGAGGCCCTTGTTCTCTCGCGCAATGTCCCGGCCATAGACCTGGCTGGCCGCGTGCGCAGGCCGGACTTTTACACCTTCCTGCAGCACGCGGGGGCCGCCCTGCCCCAACCCGCCCGGCACTATGGCCTGACCCTAGCCGTGGGCGGGGCAGAGGTGGACATGCGCACCGTGGCGCGGGTCTACACCATGCTCGCCGCCGGCGGGGTGCTGCGAGAGCTGCGCCTAACGCAGGACTCAGACCAAGCAGCACCAAAGCGCCTGCTCAGCCCAGAGGCCGCGCTCTTGGCCCTGCAGATGCTGGAACGCCCGCGCCCGGACGCGCCCCCGCCCTTCGCGGCCACGGCGGCGCGGCTCCCGGTCTATTGGAAGACGGGCACATCCAGCGGCTTCCGCGACGCCTGGGCCGCAGGGGTCTTCGGCCCCTACGCCCTGGTCGTGTGGGTGGGCCACGCGGACGGACGGCGGAACCCCGCCCTCCTGGGGCCGGAGGCGGCGGAGCCCCTGTTCTTCGCCTTGGTCCGGGTCCTGGAGGCGCGCGCGCGCCTGGAAGACGCCCTGCACCCCGCCATGGCCGCCACGCGCCTGGCCCTGGTGGCCGGTGACTGGGTTCTCCCCGGCATCTCCCCCATCGCCCCGCCGCGCGCGCCCGCGCTGGAGATTCTCTCCCCCAGGCCCGGCGTGACCTATGTGTGGCGGGCGTCCGGAACAACAGGCCCTGTGCCCCTGGAGGCGCGGGGGAGGGGGCCCATCACCTGGTTCGTGGACAACCGCTGTCTGGGCGCGGCGCACGGCCCCCTGTTCTGGCCACCGGAGCCGGGGCGACATGTGGTGCGCGCCGTGGACGCGTCCGGCGGGGGCGCGGCGCAGGCCGTCACCGTCACCATCGCACCCTGATTGACGGGTGCGTGCGCCTGCTCTACCCTGCCACCTAGGGTTTATGCGCCCCCCCTCATCCAAACCTTAATGAAAGGCCCCGCCCCATGTTCACCGCCCTCAACCGCCTCAGCATCCGGGCGCGGACCGCGCTCAGCGTGGCGCTGTTCGTCCTGGTCTGCCTTCTGTCCACCTACAGCGCCTTCGAGGCGAATCACGCCAACATCCACTTGGCAGAACAGCAAAAGCGCGGGGCGGAAGTCCTTGCCCCCATTATGGAGGCCATGCACGGCCTGGCCATCCTCCGCCAAGATGTCGCCCAGGGGCACACGGACCACGTTCTCCAGGGCCTGAACGCTGTGGACGGTGCCTTCGCGGACCTGGGCGCCGCACACGCCCGCCTGTCTGCGCCCCTGGGCCTTGAGGATGCGGCGGGGGGAGACCTGGAGGCCGCGTGGACGCGCACGCGCGATGCTCTGCGCAGCGGCCAGGCCCCAGACGCGGACGCGCAGCTGCAGGCCCTGATGGGCGACCTCGCCGCGCGCCTGGCGCAGGTGGGAAACGCATCCCATCTGGTCTTGGACCCAGACCTGGACAGCTATTACCTTATGGACGTTTTTGTGTTCCGCTTCCCAGAGGTCGTGGCGCACTTGGCGGACCTGGGCGTCTACGCCGGGCAGGATCTGCGAGGCGCGGGGCCGGCCGGGCCGGAGAGCCGGGCACGCTACGCCGTGTACGCCCACGCGATCGGGTCTGCGGACGCCGCGCGCATAGAGGCGTCCGTGCGCACGGCCCTGCGGGAGGACCCGCACCACTATGGCACAAGCCCGACTTTGGCGGCCCGCCTGGAGCCCGCCCTGGAGAGATACACCTCCTCTGTGCAGGCCCTCGCGGCCCTGCTGGCGCGCCTGGAGCGCGGAGATCGCCTGCCGAGCGAGCAGGTGTCTGACGCGATGGAGGCCGCCTTAGAGGCCACCGCGGCACTGTCTGGCCGCGCGCGGGAAGAGATGGTGGCCCTGCTGGACATGCGCACGGCGGCCCATTGGCAGGTCATAGCGGTGGACGCCGCGCTGGACGGGCTGGGCCTTCTGGTGGCCCTGGCCTTCTTCCTGGTGGTGATGCAGAGCCTGATAACGCCCCTCAGGCGCCTTACGGCGGTGATGGAACGCCTCGCGCGCGGGGACCTGGAGGTGGCCGTGCCCTACCGGGAAGCGCAAGCGGAGATCGGGGCCATTGCAGGGGCTGTGGAGGTGTTCCGGAAAAACGGCTTGAAGGCCCAGGAGGCCGAGCGGGACAAGCGCGAGGCCCAGGCGCAGGCGCAGGCCGAGAGGGAGAAGGCCCTGGCGCAGCTTGCGGACTCCTTTGAGGGGCGCGTGCAGGGGATCATCGCCGCCGTGGCCGCCGCCGCCGCCCAGATGGCCCAGCTGGCCCAGGGGATGAACACCTCTACGGTGGAGTCCAGCGCCCGCGCAGTGGAAGCTGCGGGCAACGCGCAAGAGAGCAGCGAAAATGTGCAGGCCGTGGCCGCTGCTGCGGAGGAGATGACGGCAACGATCCGGGAGATCTCGTCCCAAACCCAGGGCACAAGCCGCTTGGTCTCAGAGGCGGCGGAGAAGGTCCGGGGGGCCGACGCCTTCGCGGAGGCGCTGCAAAAGGCCTCGGGGGAGATTCGGAGCGTGATGAACCTCATCTCTGGCATCGCCGGACAAATCAACCTCCTGGCCCTGAACGCGACCATAGAGTCCGCCCGCGCGGGAGAGGCCGGGCGGGGCTTTGCCGTTGTGGCGAACGAGGTCCGCGCCCTGGCCGGGCAGACGGACAAGTCCATCCACAGCATTGAGCGGGTTATAGGAGAGATGGGCCAGGCCTCAGAGGGCGTCATCGCGGCCCTGGCCGGCATACGCGAGGGGGTGGACCAAATCTGCGCCTCCTCGGCCTCCGTCGCCGGCGCGGTGGAGGAGCAGTCTGCGGTGCTGAGCGACGTCGCGCAGAACATGTCCACCGCGGCGCACAAGACAGAGGTCGTGCGGGAGACAGTGGGCGCGGCGGGAAGCCTTTCCGAGGCCGCCGCAAAGGGCGCAGAGGAGGTCCTGGAGGCGGCGCGAAACCTCTCTCAAAAGGCCGAGGCCCTGCAGGGCGAAATGACCGCCTTCCTGGACGAGGTCCGCGCCGGAGCGCAGCGGGGCAGCGCCTAGCCGGGGCTGGAGCCCCCGGCCCGGCCTGTGCCATTGTCCGGGGCGACCCATGGCCCAGCCCTTCGCCCTCTATGGCCTCCACGCCGCCCGCGCCGCCTGGGCCAACCCCGCCCGCGCCGTCCGCGCCCTGTACGTCGCCGACGGGAGAGGCTGGGACGCCCCCTCAGGCCTCGCTAGGCCCCGCCCAGAGGTCGTGCCCCGGCACCGGCTGGACCGCCTGGCCGGCCCCGGTGCCGTCCACCAGGGCGCCGTCCTCCTCGCAGACCCCCTGCCCGAGGCAGACGCCTCAGACTTCGCCGCCCTGCCCAGGGGCCTCGTCGTGGTCCTGGACCAGGTCACAGACCCACGGAACGTGGGGGCCATCCTCCGCTCCGCCTGCGCCTTCGGCGCATCCGGCCTGCTCCTCCAGCGCCGCCACGCCCCCCCACTCTCGGGGGCCCTGGCCAAGGCCGCCTCCGGCGCGGTGGAGCACCTGCCCGTCGCCACCGCCGTGAACCTCACCCGCGCCCTGGAGCAGCTGAAAGACGCGGGCTTTACGGCCATAGGCCTGGACGAGCGGGGGGGCGACATCCGCGCCCTGCCCCCCGCGGACAAGACCGCCCTCGTCCTGGGCGCAGAGGGCCCCGGCATCCGCCGCCTGGTGCGCGAGGCGTGCTGTCACCTCGCCCGCCTGCCCACCGCCGGCCCCGTGCCGACCCTGAACGTCTCCGCCGCCGCCGCAGCCGCCCTGTTTGCCCTTTGCCCGCGCGTGGGATAGAAGGGCGCATGTTTACGCGGATTGCGGCCACGGGGCACTTTTTGCCGGCGCAGGTGGTGACGAATGACGACCTGGCGGCGCGGGGGCTGGACACCTCGGACGCGTGGATACGCCAGCGCACGGGCATAGAGCGCCGCCGCATCGCGGGCGGGGGAGAGACCACGGCGTCCATGGCGGCCGCAGCGGGGCGGGAGGCCCTGGCCCGCGCGGGCCTGGAGCCGGGGGCCATAGACGCCGTCATCGTAGCCACGACCACGCCGGACCGGACCTTCCCCGCCACGGCGGTGGAGGTTCAGGCGGCCCTGGGCGTCCCGCCGGGCCCGGCCTTTGACCTCCAGGCCGTGTGCAGCGGGTTCGTCTACGGCCTTGTGGTCGCGGACTCCCTCATCAAGACCGGCGCGGCGCGGCGGGTCCTGCTCATCGGGGCGGACCGGTTCTCCGCCCTCCTGGACTGGACGGACCGGGGGACGTGCGTCCTGTTCGGGGACGGGGCCGGAGCCGCCGTGCTGGAGGCCTCCGACACGCCGGGCCTCCTGGCCGCGCGGCTCTATGCCGACGGGCGAAAGACCGGCCTCTTGTACGCGGACGGGGGGCCGGGGAGCACGGGGACCGTGGGCAAGGCCCGCATGGTCGGGCCAGAGTTGTTCCGGGAGGCCGTGTCCTCCATGGCCGCTGTGGGCCAGGAAGTGCTGGACGCGGCGGGCGCGGCGGCGGACTGGGTCATCCCGCACCAGGCGAACATCCGCATCATTGAGGCCGTGGCGCAGCGCCTGGGCATCCCCATGGCACGGGTGGTGACGACCGTGGCCAACCACGGCAACACCTCCGCCGCGTCCATCCCCCTCGCGCTCCACGCGGCGGCGGCCGACGGGCGCGTGCAGCGGGGGCAGACCCTCCTTCTGGCTGCGATGGGCGCGGGCCTCACCTGGGGCGCGGCGGCGGTGCGGTTTTAGGTCTGGTCCGCCGGGGGCGGCGCCCGCACGGCGAAGAAGCCGGGCATGTCGTCGCCGAAGCCCTTGGGCTGGTCCTTTTGCGGGGCGCGGGCCTTGCCGCTGCGGCTCCCCCGCCCCCTTTTGGGTGGGGGGGGCTCTGACGGGG